>CALFBG010000058.1 GCA_937951685.1 uncultured Saprospiraceae bacterium
TATTAACTTGCATCATCTTTCGACCAGTCTCTTCGTTACTCAAAGCCTTCCTAAGCAAAGGCTTAGGGCGGTTTTCGTGCCTCGATGCTGATCAAAATCTAACACAATTTAATGGCAAATTAATTTTGTCTTAGTACTTAATAGCTTAAATCAAGTTTTTCGCTTCGCCCTCATTTGTTTTGCCGTTTGCGTACTTCCATCGTGGCTCCAGCCGGGAGGATTGAAAACGTATTTTAGCTTTTCTTTCCAAGATTCCGACTTATGCCAATCTCTAAAAATATCTTTCCATTCGTGAAAAACAATGTTGATCGGATCGCGTTTAATGGTTTTCTCGTAAAGCCCATAGCGGACAGGTTCTTCGTCTAATTCTTGCTGAAAAGTCCCAAATAATTTATCCCAAACAATCAAAATCATCCCTAAATTTTTATCAAGATAAATCGGATTAGAAGCGTGGTGTACGCGATGATGCGAAGGCGTGACTAAGAAATGCTCTAAAATGCCCAATTTATTCACCGCTTGCGTATGCACGATGATGCCATAAATTTGTGTAATGGCGTACATCAAGTAAATGTCAATGGGTTGAAAGCCAAAAAAGACCAAAGGGATAAAATAGAAAAAGCGATAGACTGGTTGAAAAACGGAAGATCTAAATCCAGTACTGAGGTTAAAGTGCTCCGAAGAATGGTGCGTTACGTGTACGGCCCAAAATAATCGGACCGAATGATCTACGCGATGTAGCCAATAAAAAGCAAAATCTTCAAAAAGAAAAAGAAGCATCCAGTACCAAAAACTGTGTTCCAATTCAAAAAAGGCAAAAGGAGCAAAAATCAACAATACGCCAAAGGCCACGCCGCGCAACAACACATCACAAATCATATTCAAAGCCGTCAAATAGATGTTGGTCATCGTATCCTTAACCGTATACAAGCTATTCTGATGATGAAAATGCCCGAGTACAATTTCAAAAATAATGAGCACCGTATACAAGGGCGTACTCCAGATAACTAATTGATTGATATCTACCATACTAAAGCTATTTTAAACCACTTCTAGGATAATTCTCATCACGGATTAGCAAAAAATAACCGAGCCGTTGAAGTTTTTCTTTTCTGATGACAAAGCTATGAGCCGTAGGTTGGGCTTAATACTTTGTCGTTGCGAAATTACTAAGTTTCCACGAAAACTTTACAACTTTAACACCATTAGCTACTTTAGCACCAATTTTTTAAGCTATTGTATTTTTAGGTAATTGGGCGAAAGATTAGCCCATATGATGGTTTTGAGGACTAACTTAACAAAGATTACACCGCTCGGTAAACCATAATTAACATAAAAATTAGATATTGTGGCTATTAATTAAAACTAGCTATTAGTCGAATTATTCGCTTAGTAGCCAAAACATTTACTATTATGAAATCAATTATTACCACCTGGGCATTGCTATGCCTATTCCTAGCCAATCCAATGCTTACTACCGTTTCCGCGACGGCGATTGACGATTTGGACGAAGTCATTGCTTATGCCAATCAAGCAAAGTCAAATGCGATTACTGCGCGCAGCGCCGCAAAAGATATCGCTAAATTGTATTTCCAATTAAACAATACGAACGTAGCGGGAGAAGTTGCCGTTATCCTCAACGAAATGCAAGATTTGGAAGAAGCTTCCGATGAAATTATTTACTTCGCGCAAAGTGCAGCCAATCAAAACCCTGCCATTGATCCTGACAATTTGATCGACTGGGCAAGTGATTTGGAAGGTTTAGGCGACTTCGTAGAAATCGAAGCGGTAAACTTGAAAAATTTAATTGAAGCTAACCAAAGAGCGGCGGCGCGGGCTGCTTACCGCAAGTTGAGAAACCTATTAAATCAGCAGATTGCTTTGGCAAAACAAATTCGCTTGGAGGCCATTGCGCTAAAAGCAGTCGCACAAACCTACAACGTTAGCATTGAGTTGCTTTACGGCGGATCAGTTTATACCGGATCTACGACTTTGGGCGGATTCTATGCGTACAACGAAGATTTGCAACAATACTTTTATCCCACGCAGAGTTACGATGATAACAAGTTTTTGGACTTACCGGGTGGAACTTATACTTTTGGATCTTATGACGGCTACTTTGACGGCACCAACAGCGTAACCGTAACGCTGGATCCGAATGCAGTGGGTTCGGATGGATTTATCGTCGTGCAACTAAGCTATTGGTCAGAGTAGTTTTAAACAACTTCTAAAATAACTTTATATAGTAATGCTGGATTTCACATCAGAAATCCAGCATTACTTTTAGGGGTAGCCATTCCTTTACTTTTGGGATAAAGCCTGATCAACATCTTGAATAATATCGTCAATATGTTCTAATCCAACGGAGAATCGAATGAACCCCGGCGTGATATCGACAATGAGTTGTTCTTCTTGACTCAATTTGCTGTGCGTGGTGGAAGCTGGATGCGTAGCAATACTACGCGTATCACCAAGGTTAGCCGTCAAAGAATGTAGTTTCAATTTATTTAAAAATTGAGCACCTGCGGCCAGACCACCATTGATTTCGCAACCGACTAAACCACCGCCTTGCTTCATCTGGGCTTTCGCCAAATCAAGTTGCGGGTAGGAAGCCAAATGCGGATAACTAACGTGCTTAATCGCAGGATGTGTGGCTAGGAATTGAGCGAGTTGTAAGGCATTACTGCAATGTCTATCCATTCTGACGGCTAAGGTTTCCAAACTTTTAGACAAGATCCACGCATTAAAAGGAGAGAGGCTCGCGCCCGTACGGCGGATAAAATCGTAGCAAGGCGTAACGAACTTTTCTTTCCCTACAATGGCTCCGCCTAAAACACGACCTTGACCATCAATATATTTTGTGGCAGAATGGAGCACCAAATCTGCTTGAAAACTAGCGGGCGTTTGCAAATAAGGCGTCGCAAAACAATTATCGACGATGTAAATCAAGTCATTGGCTTGACAAAGTTTTCCAAGAAACCGGAGGTCTGCCGTTTTTAAGGTAGGATTAGAAGGCGTTTCTAGGAAAATTAATTTTGTGTTTTTTTGTACAGCAGCTTCCCAAGCAAGATGATCTTCCAAGGGAACAAAATCGTAAGTAACGCCCATTTTGGGCAGCAATTGCGTGATAATGTAGCGCGAATTTCCAAATATTTCATTAGCGGCAATAACGTGATCTCCTTGCTGTAAGTGCGTAATGATAGCGGTATAAACGGCAGCCATTCCTGATGCCGTGGCAACTCCAGCTTCACCGTGTTCTAGCAATTTTAGTTTTTCGATAAACTCATCGGTATTGGGATTTGAAAACCGAGAATAGATGTTTCCCTCGACTTGTCCTTGAAAAAGTTGCGCCGCCTCTTCGGCGGAATCGAAAGTGAAACTGGAAGTTAAGTAAAGCGGAACGGCGTGTTCTTTTTGCGGACTTTGGGCAACTTGCGTACGAATGGCAATGGTTTCAAATTTTTTAGACGACATGGTGAACGACAGGTTTTAACAACTTTCTGATTGAAATGATGGGTGGAGTCGGATCATCGACTTCGCGAGCGCAATTTAGGCTTTTGGATAGAAGAAATGCAAAAAGGAAAGGATAGAAATGGGGTAATTTGAGCAAGGCGTAAACTCTTGGTCATTTTTGCTGTTAATTAGGATAAAAAACGCATCATTTTTGCTCCGTACCTATGCATCCATTTCAAGCTTTTATTCATCGTTATACCGAACTACTTCCCACCGAATGGCGAATTATTGAAACTCGGCTACGTTCGCAAGTCGTTAAAAAGGGAACGCTTCTTTTGGAAGAAGGTCAAATTTGTCGGAAGGTGTATTTTTTGGAAAGCGGCTTGTTGCGCTATTTTGTGTGGAAAGATGGTTTAGCCGTTTCAAAGTTTTTCACGCAGCCACCGTATTGTTTTACCTCACAACGAAGTTTTACACAACAAATTCCGGCGCGCGAAAATATTGAAACCTTAGCGGATAGTCTGATTTGGGAAATGGAGAAAGCTGATTCCGATCAACTTCTAAAATTACCCGGTTGGAGCAATTTTGTACGCGAATTGGTTCAAGAAGTACAGTTTTTTACCGAAGAAATTCTAGTAGACTTACAAAATGAAACAGCCGAAAACCGCTACCGAATGATGGTCGAACAAGGAGATCCCTTATTGCAAAAAGTCTCTTTAAAACATCTTGCCTCTTATCTAGGAATTGCTCCACAATCTCTTAGTCGTATTCGGAAAAAGTTTTACGAAGCGCGGAAATAGCATTTGCTGTTGTACGCGTAAAACTTCAAACTTAACATAGGTGCAGTATTTTTCATCCAGAAAAATTAATCTTTGTCTTGCCGTTTCACTTCGAAATTGTAGTTTTTGCTTTCCGCGAAAGCTAAACCATTTTAAAACAACTTCAATTTCAATAATAAAAATATGATTTTAAAATTAGTATACTTGGCCAATATTTTGGTAGCTGGCTGGATTAGTATCAGCTGCGTATTTGCCCCTCGTCGGGCGCTGCTTACGGTTTTCGAAAATAGTTTTGCCTATTCCGATGCCATTCGACTGGTTGGCGCACTTTGGGGAGCAATTTTTATCCTGTCTATTTTTGGTTTATTTTTTCCCAAAAAAATGGCACTAGTACTTTTGTTTCAATTGATTTATAAATCGACTTGGCTCCTAACGGCGGCTCTACCTGCGATGTCTGCCAAACAAGCTTTTCCAAGAGGAATGGCGGTCTTTTTCTTAATTTGGGTAGTGGTTCTTCCTTTCGTTATTCCGTGGAAAGCAATTTTTTCAAACTAAGTACCCAGACAAACTTTAACGATAATTCCATTTTGTCTTGGTACTTAATTATCCATTTTTTGTTATACATTAGATTTTAGGTTCTAAGTGCACTCATTTTGTCAGCAGAAAGCGGAATAAAAGGTTTACTAAACTGCCACCAAATAAAACCATCTAGCACCAGATTTAAACTGATACAAAAATGGAAATTCGAAACCTACAGGACACCAAATTGGAACTAATCGTCGCTTGTTTGCTCAAATCCTTTGCAAACTACTTCGTTAAAATGCCGGCATCGGTACCGTATTGGCGAGAACGTTTTAAATTGGGGCGCGTAGATTTCTCCCATTCTTATGGCGTTTTTGAAGCGGGAGAATTGGTCGCGTTTATCATCAATGGTATTGATGAATACGAAGGTTTGAAAACGGCATTCAATACGGGGACAGGGGTGCTTCCCGCTTTTCGGGGAAAAGCCTTGGTGGATCAGATTTATGAAGTTGCGCTACCAGCACTTCGAGCCATCGGGGTAGAGCGATGTGCATTGGAAGTCATTCAAAAAAATGCCCGTGCGATTCGAGTTTACGAGCGAATTGGCTTTCAGAAAATGAGCGCTTTGTTTTCCTTTAAAATGGAAGCGTTTCCATTAGACGCCGAATTCTCCTTACGGGCAGAAGATTACAATACTTTATCTAAGACTTACGGTAAATCAACTAGCCATTATGCGTGGGATCATCAAGTTGCTGCGGTGCGATTAGCGGGTGATACCTTCGAAAGCTATTCGGTATGGAAAAGACCAAAACAATTGATCGGTCACTTTACGATTAATGCCACGAAGGGCGACTTGATTCAATTCGAAGCCAGGCCAGACCAATTGCCCAATTTATTTGCCGGCATTCAGCATTTGATCAAAAAAGTACGTATTATTAACATAGATGATCGAAACGTAGCACGGATGGCATTTTTACAAGAAAATGCTGCCTTTACACCGCTCATCGCACAGAACCAAATGCAACTTTTACTTTAAAAATGTAAATTCAAAAAATAAGCTAAGATGAACGTTAAAAAAGTAAACCTCGCCACTAAATTTGCTAGTTTCTCCGAGCATTGGACGCCAAAAATTGTTGGAAAACTCAACCAGCAACTCGTGAAAATTGCTAAAGTAAAAGGAGAATTCGTTAAGCATCATCACGAAGTAGAAGATGAGCTTTTTTTCGTTATCGAAGGGACGCTTTTTCTGGAATTGGAAAATGAAACCATCGAATTGAACGCTGGAGAGATGGTCGTGATTCCTAGCGGTGTCGTACATCGACCGTACGCACCAGTAGAAGCGAAAATTATGCTATTCGAGCCCGAAACGACGCTGAATACTGGCAATGAACGCAATGCTCAAACGCAGGAACAATTGGAAGAGTTGTAAAGTACTAAAGCTTAAACTACAAAAGATTTAAAGATGAAAACGCTTGCCTATTTACAAATGATTCAGGGGCTTGCTTACTTAGTTTTAGCGCTCGCTTTTGTCGGCTTATCCTTTGGCCTAACTCAACATCTTAACTTGAAGGAATTAGAAATAAGTGGCGGCGTTTGTGGCGTTGTTTTTCTACCGAAAAATCAGTTTTACGGTGCTGATTCTCTAAGACTTTCAATAAGTTTAGGAAAGCAACTTTTTAAAAACAACTGTGCTACCTGTCATCATAAAAATATGAAGGATAATTTGACGGGACCTGCGCTAGGCGGCACTCAATCACGCTGGGCTACATTTCCAAAAGCAGATTTATACAACTGGATAAGAAACTCACAGGCTTTGATTGCGACAAAACATCCACGAGCGGTAAGCCTTGCGGCGGAATGGGATTATTCGGTCATGACGGCTTTCCCTAATCTGACGGACGAGGAGCTTGAAAGTATTCTGAATTACGTGGAAGCCATTTACGAAAGGAGACATTAAATTACAGTGTATTAAAAATAAACAAGTGAAAGCTTCGCAACTACTAGACGATTACTGCTGGAGCATCAATCTTACTTTCCCGCAGTGCTTTATTGCTTAAAGCATAAAAAGCAGTTAATAAATAGATAAATCCACCGATGTAGTAAATGTAGCGTACGGCAATAAAATCTGCCAACCACGCAAAAAATACTCCGGCAATCATAAAAACGATATTGGTAAACATACTCCGAAAGGCATAGACCCTGCCGAGTAAATTTTGTGGTACCGAAATTTGTAATAAGGTATCTTGTGCGACATCTCTGATCGAATTGGGAAAACCAAAAATCACACAGATAATAATAGCCCAAAAGACAGAACCACTCAAGCCAAAAGCAACGGTGAGCACACTCGTGATAAAAGCATTAATTACGATAATTTGTCCCGCCCGTTGATTAATACGTTGATGGGCAAAAGTGGCCATGATGGCACCGGAAAGCATGCCGCCAAAGTAGGCAGCGGTGATGAAGCCCCAATCATCGGCGGTTCCATTTAATTCTTTTTCTACAAAAGCGAGTAAAATAGCTGCTGTCCAAATTCCGTGTGGAAAAAATTCAATGATCTCCATGACTACGAGTGGGTAAGCAATTTTGTGGCGGCGGAGGTCTTGATACCCTTGCGTTACGGACTTGAGTAAAGAAGATTGCGTACGCTCATCGGGAGCTTGTGCAAATGGCATTTCAATGAAATAGCTAATTGCGGCAGAAAGTAGGAAAGTAGTCGCATTGATGTAAACAAAAACTTCAAAACCTAACCACAACGTGAGTAAGCCACCAACTCCAAATCCAATCGCCATAATCGCTTGGTTGGTACCAATCAATAAGCTATTCGCTTGTCCTAAATTATCGGCATAGACAATCGAAGGAATAATGGCCATTTTGGCGGGGCGATAAAAAGCGGAAGCCATTGACAAAGCGGCAACTACGACGTACAAGCCATAGATCTGAAAGCCATCTTCTTGTACGAAAAGCAATAATAGGAATACGAGCAAAAAACGGAGCAAATCCATGACAATCAAAACCGTTTTCCGATTGTAACGATCCACCATCGCTCCGGCAAAAGGACTGATGATAAAAGCAGGTAAAGTATTAGCGACCATGATCATCGCCGTTTGTAAAGCAGAACCGGTGAACAAATAAACATTCACCATAATACCCGCCGAATAAAGCATGTCGCCAATCCCGGAAATGACCTGTGCAGACCAAAGTAACCAAAAATTTGAATTTTTCTTTAAGCGATGGCGCATGCTGGAATTTAATTTTCAACGATGAGCGTTGAAATATTTGAATACGATTAATAGTAAAATCTTAAAGGTACATTTTTTTAATATAAGTTGTAAGGCAAGCTTGATCGCATTTTTGTTTAATTGACTTTAGTTAAAAAAAGCAGACAGACTTGTCTGGTTTGATTTTTTTACGTAATATTGTTGTATGAAAAAATCTTCCGTTAGACAAAATATAATTGAAACGGCATCTCGGCTTTTTTACGACCAAGGGTATAACCTTACGGGAATCAACGAGATTATTAGCGAAGCTTCGATTGCGAAAGCTACGCTTTACAGCCATTTCAAGTCGAAAGAAGATATTTGCCTAGCGTATTTAAAACATAAAAATGATCAACTAGTAGCAGATGTTACTGTCTTTATTGAACAAGCATCGAAAGAAAAACCGAAGCTTTTGGTTTTGTTTGATTTTATTAAAGTTTTTTTTAAAAGCAAGGGCTTTAATGGTTGTTGGTGTTTGAATACCATTTCAGAAATCCCAAAAGAAAACGAAAAAATTCGATCAGAAATTCAACGACAAAAAAAGGAATTTATGGAACTGATTGAAGATATCGCCAAGCAAGATTATAAAAAAATGCCGAGCAAAGAAATGAAACTCCTCGCCAAGAAAATTTATTTGTTATATGAAACGGCCGTTGCAGAAAGTCACCTGCACCAGTCTTCCTGGCCCATTGGTACGGCAAAAGAAATTGTTAAAGCAATTCTGCCGGCATAAAAAAATTTGTCTATTTAAAGACAGACTTGTCTGTCTGTTTTATCATAAAAAATACTTATTATGAATCAATTCGAAAAAAAGATCGCCCTAATTATTGGAGGAACGAGTGGCATTGGACACGCAACGGCAACGGCCTTACTGGAAGCTGGTGCTACCGTACACGTCGTAGGCAGAAGTACGGGAAAGATTGCGGACGCACCACAATTGATCCAGCACCAAGTTGATATTACCAAGCAAGAACAAGTAGACCGATTGATTGAGCAATTGAGCGGTTTGGATAACTTGGATTATCTGGTAAACGCTTCTGGGATTTTTGGACCGAAACCATTTTTGGATCATACGTTAGCGGATTATAATTCCTACCTTGATCTGAATCGTGGTTTCTTTTTCTTAACCCAAGCCGTTGCCAAAAAAATGAAAGAGACGGGCGGTGGGTCGATCGTCAATGTCGGTTCCATGTGGGCGAAGCAAGCCGTAAAAGCAACGCCCTCTTCGGCGTATTCGATGCAAAAGGCAGGCTTACATTCTCTGACACAACATCTCGCGATGGAGTTGGCAGATCATAACATTAGAGTGAATGCAGTTTCTCCAGCGGTCGTAAATACGCCTGTCTATCACGGCGTATTTGGAGGGGAAGTAGCGGCAGCAGAAGCATTAAAAGGATTCAACGGATTTCATCCAATCGGTAGAAACGGTACGCCAGAAGATATTGCTAACAGTATCTTATTTTTATTATCGGATAAGGCTGCTTGGGTTACGGGCGCTATTTGGGATACAGATGGTGGGGTACGTGCCGGAAGAAATTAGCAGCGGATAAGTCGTTTCCGTACAATAATAAAATATCATATGTTTTACAAAAGCACTGGTCGGAAGATTGGTGCTTTTGCGCATTTATCTGTATCTTGAAGAAAAACAAAAAATAGCTAAAAATGCTTCGTATGTATCGTATTGCTAAAATATTCAGTCTGTTGTTTACGTTTGGTTTGTTCTTCCTATTATCTTGTAATTCGAAGCAGGAGGCCATTCCGAATCCACCAGGAAAACCTAATTTCAAATTAGCATATTTTGGGTTCGCGCTCGTAGACGTTGGCTGGGATGATCCCACGGATGATCCAATCGCCAAAACGAATTACTTGGACGAAGTTGCCGCCTTTAGCAATATTGCGGATATTTTGGTAGTTGCTCCCACGGATCTAATCGTAGATCGACTGGAAGCGATGGATGCAGTAGCGGTAAAAGCTTATTTACACCTCAACGAAATTTTCTTTGAATACGTAGATACGGATGCGCCGAGTGGTGCTAATTATAATTTGCGGACAGACTTTAAAGCGCGCTGGGACTTATTTGTTGCGTCCAATGATTTACAAAATCAAAAAAATCTTATCCAAGCTTTTTACGTGGGAGAAGAACCACTTTGGAATGGAATAAGTTTTGAAGAACTAGCAGCGGCTGCGGATTATCTCAAAGCTAGTTTTCCTGAGGTACCAACCATGCTCATTGAAGCACATCCCGTTTTGGATCAATTACAAATTCCAAAGTCGATTGATTGGGTAGGATTTGATCGTTATTTCCTAAAAGATCCACAAACGAATGCGGATTACCAACGAGAACTAAATATCTTGAAAAGTAAGTTTTCTCGCGTCGATCAAAACTTAGTCCTGATTATGGATACGCACTTTATAGATTGGGCACACGGCGATTTTGCTGGTTTAACAGTCAGTGATATGCGTGAAGTAGCGACCAATTATTACGAATTGGCGATCGCAGAACTGCAAACGGTTGCGATTATTGCTTATTTCTGGCCGAGTGGATTCGATGATCCCAACGCAGTAGGTGCCCGGCATTTACCAGCGGAAGTACAGGCTGAATACGAAAGCATCGGTAAAGTAATTACCCGCAAGGACTAAGCTCAACCCAGGCCTTAAGTTGGGAATAGAATTTGCAGTTGTTTTAAACAAAAAAACTCAAGAAAATCAGAATTTAATTTTATGAAAGAAAAGTTTAAAATTACTGGTAGCTATAGCGTGAATGGGGGAGCGGAAAAGGAATTTGAAGTAGGATATGAAAACACGAATGAAAACGAAGAAAATAACTACGAGTTATTTCAATTGTTGGATCAGCCTTGGCGCTTGATCCTAGAAGGTGGGAAATACGGGGTACACAGTGTAAAACGTTTTTTTGGTATAGTATGCTTATTTGCGTTTGTGAATACAATGCTGTTTTTATTCGGCGTCGCAAAGTTATTCTTGGGTGGATTATTAATGGATAAAGTACCTTATTTAGGCTTGGTATTGTTACTTGGACTTGCGGCGACGGCTTACGTGACCTATCGCATGTATCAGTTTGTAATTTTAGATACGCTGCGGGTTATTTATAAGAACTTAACGGGGCTATTCCAAAAGCTGAGTAGTATTATCGTTGATAAAGTAGCGGCATTGTGGCAAGGAAAGCAAAAGGTGTCGAGTACAGATATTGCGGAAACAATTAACTACCATGACATCTTTCAAAATCAGTTTGAAAAGCTGCCTAATTTTTTGCGAAAAGCATTACTAATGGTTTTAAATAAAATTCCCATAGTTGGAATGTTAACAGCATTGCAAGATGATCTAGTACAAGGCAAAAAGGAAAAAGTAAGCGCAGCATTATACCAACGGATCGATCAATTTATGGTAGAAACGGTTTTTGGTAGCAATAATACAAAATGGGTATGGTGGTTTTTGCCGCTTAATATTGTCGTAATGATTGGCGCTGTTTTATACTTTATATAGTCGTCGTTTTTAACTACCAATACAAATCAAATCACTTATTAACTCGCATCATCTATTGAACAGTCTTTTCGTTCCTCAATGCTGATCAAAATCTAACACAATTTAATGGCCATTCAATTTAGTCTTAGTACTTGCAACTATACTCGCTTAGAACTTGTTTAAATGATATGGGGAAAGTAATCATTTTTGGTGGTACTGGGTTTATTGGTTTATCCTTAGCCGCGCAGCTTGCGGAACGAGGATTGACGCCCGTTGTGGTCGCGCGGAACCCACCGAAATCCTCGCTGGATTTTGAATTTGTAGCTTGGAATGGATATGAAGTAGGAGCGTGGTCTGCGATTTTGGAAAATGCTAAAGCAATCGTCAATCTAGCAGGAAAAACGGTGGATTGCATCAAGACGCCCGCCAATTGTGATCTCATTTTACGATCGCGGGTAGATACAACGAAAGTCATCGGAGCAGCACTCGCTACCACAAAAAATCCCCCGAAAGTTTGGGTGCAAATGTCAACGGCACATATTTATGGCGACCCGCCAAGTCAGCTTTGCACGGAAACGGCTGCTTTTGGATATGGCTTGGCACCTACAGTGGGAAAGGCTTGGGAAAAAGCTTTTTTGGAAGTCTTACCTGCGGGAATGAGAGGCGTACGGTTGCGAACCAGTTTTGTGGTCGGACGGAATGGAGGTGCACTGGCGAGTTTGATGCAAATCACAAAGTTAGGATTAGGTGGTACTGCCGGAGATGGCTCACAAGGGTTCAGTTGGATTCACGAATACGATATGAACGAAATCATCTACCAAGCAATTGTTAATCCAGCCTACGAAGGTGCCTACATTGCGAGTGCTCCCAATCCAGTTTCTAATCAAGTATTTATGAAAAGTTTGCGCAAAGCCATGAAGATTCCCATAGGCTTACCCGCACCTGCTTTTCTGATTAAAATCGGCGCGCCACTTTTATTTCGAACCGATCCCGAACTCGTACTTTATGGGCGTTACGTAAAATCAGAGCGACTTCCT
The DNA here is from genome assembly GCA_937951685.1 of uncultured Saprospiraceae bacterium. Classification (GTDB taxonomy): domain Bacteria; phylum Bacteroidota; class Bacteroidia; order Chitinophagales; family Saprospiraceae; genus CALFBG01. Next base: position 12,526 of record CALFBG010000058.1, read on the forward strand.
GCAATGGGTTTTTCTTTTAAGTTTCCTACTTTGGATAGCGCTTTGGCAGATTTAGTGAATTAATCATTTTTTTAATAAAACTTTTTTCGATCCAACTTGAAATCATTTATTCCTCCCTTTAAAACTGCTGCACCAGCGAGCAATGCACGCAACCTCCTGAAAACTTTGGGACAGACCGCTATTTTTTGGTTGGTCTTTCTTTACTTGTTGCCACGAGGGATTCTTGCTTTATCAACACATTTTGAATTACCCAATTTCTTAGCCATGCCTTTTTTAGGATGGAGCGCTTTTATTGTTTTCAGTACACTTGGTTTGTACAGCGGTTACACCATGAGTTGGCTAGGAAAAGGAACACCTTTGCCCTTAGATTGTCCTAATCAATTAGTCATTCAAGGTCCGTATCGCTGGGTACGCAATCCAATGGCCGTTGCTGGCATTGGTCAAGGCATTTGTGTTGGAATTATCTTAGGATCTTATTTTGTGATCTTGTATGCCCTTGCGGGCGGAGTTTTGTGGCATTACTTGGTACGTCCCGTAGAAGAGCAAGATTTAGCGAAACGCTTTGGTGCGGCTTATCTCAGCTATCAGCAAAATACAAAATGTTGGCTACCCAAAATTTAACGTTTAGCTAAGAAAGGAAGGAGCTTTTAGTAGCAAAAATGATGATTTTTTTAAAGAAAAGTTAAACCCTAGCCATTTTTCATTTCTTTAGTTTTAAAATGACTTATTTTAGACGTACCGTTTGTTTGTACAATAATTATTTGCGGAGTCCAACCATTTTAAACTTGCTAGATGAAGTCTTATTTACTTTCGTTCGTTTTCGTTTTTTCGCTACATCCACTGTGGGCACAAATTACCTCCGTACCGTTTTCTTTAGGAATAGGCGCAGGAGTTGACCTCATTGCGAATCGTGATATCTCCGCTTCTCCGCTGGAATATAGTGGCTTTGGCTTACCGCTCGGGCTCAACTTTTTTGAGTCTACGGGAAAATTTACCCAACAGTTTGAGCTTCGGCTAATCTTACCACAACTAACCAATAATTATCGATTGTCAACACCGTTTCAGACGGAATTGACGAATTGGTATAAAGTCAATTTGCAGTATCAGCTATTGTATCGATTGGGGGAAGACCATCAACACGCAGTGGGAGGTTCTTTTCAGAGCAATTTTTTCTTAAAGGAATATGATTTTTTAGATGGTGTGAGTTGGGACTTTGCGACGAGTCTCCATCTTGAATATAGTTATACACTCGTACTCAACGAGAAGAGCTTTTTAATGTCTCAAGTTGCTTTGCCACTGGTTGGTTTTGTAAATCGTAAACCCTCTTTAACCCTCGACGAAGTATTTTTAAATGATTTCTACGACGAAGGAGGAATGAGTTTGCTAAAGTATGGAAAGTGGAAAACCTTATCTCCTGATTGGTGGCAAGTTCAGTTGGATCTTTTGTACCATTGGCAAATTAATACAAAGCTTAACCTACAAGCTAAACTTGGCTTGAATTATTACCAAATCCAATTTCCTGAAAAAGTAAATCACTTAAACTTTCCAATCCGATGCTACCTAAACTACCAATTTTAAACTATCTCATTTGTTGTCTCTTGTTGTGTACGGCTTGTAACAAAGCCTCCAACGAGCCGTACGATAAAGTAGCTGCTTTTGAAGACTTGTGGAGTAGCTTTAACCGTTACTCGGCTTCGATTGATGCGCGAAACTTAGATTGGAGCGGATTACGAGCGCAATATTTACCGCTCGTCAACAACGACATGAGTGCAACGGCTTATTTTGAATTGATGAGTCAATTTTTGCTAGCAATCAGGGATCCACACGTACACTTGATTAGTCCGACGCGAGCGATGTACACGATTGATTACTTGAACTACCGTCGAAATATTAATTTTAACCTGACGGAGCAAAACTACTTACAATCTGTAGAACGACATTCCGCCTCCATTGTGAGCGCAACGATTAACGATTCGATTGCTTATCTCTACGCCAGTGATTTCAAAGGAGATCGGGAAACCGTAGCTGCGATTTACAAGGAAATTATACAAAAGCAACAAAGCAAAAAAGCCTTGATTATCGACTTGCGAGAGAACGACGGCGGAAGTGTGTACAATGCACAAAGCTTACTGAATCGAATTGCGCCCGAACGAAAATTATGGCATACGACGGAGAATAAAACACTAGGCGGTTTCGACGAAAAATTCAATTGGTACTTTGAACCGACGACGCCTAGTTTTAAAAATAAAAAAATCATCGTTTTGATTGGTCGCTATACAATTAGTGCTGGAGAACGATTTTCGATTGGTGCAAATTTGCTGGATCACGTGACGACGCTGGGAGACACCACCGCGAATACGCAAGGCTCAGTGATGGGCAGAGAAATGCTAAACGGATGGAAATACACCCTTACCTTTGAACGCTGTTTAGCACCCGACGGAACGAATTACGGTGGTGTGGGAATTGCGCCGGATATTTATGTGCCGACGCTCAGTTTAGATTTGAATACCGAAGACGCTTTACTCGAAAAAGCGATCGAATTAGTGGAATAAAAATAGTAGAATATGAAGTCCCAAAAATCACATTTAATTCAGAATGCAATGGAGTACGTTGCGTTTATCAACCAATTCAAAAACGATCAAGAAGCCGCGGGGAACCACGCCGAATTACTCTTTCGTGGACAAGGCTTGGATAAACCCTTATTGCCTAAAATTGCTCGGTTGAATTTACGGTTAGGCAAAGAAATTGCGCAAACGGAAAGCTTAATTTTAAAGGAATTTAAACGTGGTATTTTACCCTTATCGGAATTCAAACCAGAGAATAATTGGGACTTACTTGCCTTGGCGCAACATCACGGATTACCGACGCGTTTGCTCGATTGGACGTACAATGCTTTGGCGGCATTGTGGTTTGCGGTGGAGAATCCTGCCATTGAGGAAAATGGAAAAAAACTAAACGCAGTTGTTTGGATTCTAGCGGCAGAAAACGACGATTTTCGCACAAATACTTCGGAAATTGATCCAATGTCTAATAAAATCACTAAGATTTTTAGATCGCAGGTCGTATCGAGGAGAATTTCTGCGCAATCTGGGGTATTTACCGTTCATAAAATAGCCAATAAGAAAATCTACAAATTTGAAACGGTTGCAAAGTTTAAACACAAACTCACGAAGCTGACGATCCAACCCGAACATTTCAGTACTATTCGTAAAGAATTGAATATTCTGGGCGTCAATAACTTTTCCATTTACCCGGATTTAGATGGCTTTTGTAAACATCTAAGTTGGCGATTTTCGAAGAAATACGACGAATAGTTTTGCTGCTCTTTTTGATAAAATCTACGAAAAAACGTATTTTTAGCACACAAAAATAACGCAAGTCTTACTCAAGCTTGATAACACTAAAACCATGAAGATGAACTATTATCTAGTTTTTGCTTTCTGTATGCTTCCTTTCCTAAGCTTTGGGCAAAAAAAAGTAGATTTTCGCATTCCTTTTGAGCGGGAAGCTGCCAATCAAATCAGTGATTTCCCCTTAGAAGCTTTCCGAACGATTAAGCGAGTGGATATCCGTTCTTATTCGACGGACAGTTTGGGCAATATCTTAAAAGACGATCCTTATCTATTCTTTACGCTGGTAGACCTTCCCAATTTGCGTTCGTATCGCATCAAAAAAGCAACGCAGGATACGATGACGCGCATTGAATACGAATTGTACAACGAAGACAGCCTCGCCTTACGCTCCATAAAAGGCTTTCAAATGGGACAAACCTCCTTTATTTTTTACGCGGAGAACGGAGCGGCTACCCGTAAAGAAAACTACTTCAACGGTAATCTATCTTCTATTTTTAAATATGAATATGATGCCGCCGGAAATCTTACTCGACTCGATCGAGATTTCTCAGAATTTGAAAAATCAAAAGAGTATTCTTTGTTCTTTTATGATCAAAAAAATGTATTGATCGGCAGAAAAGATTACGTCAAAGGCGAACTCCTAAATGACCTCACTTATGACAACGTAAAGCAAGAACGAAGCCCAGCTTTTGAAAAAATGCGGCGTAAGTCTAGTAGTAAATACAACCAACGCGCACAATTCATGAAAGACAATACCTTTTTCAAATACGACGAGCAAGGCAATTGGACGAAGAAGACTTTTAAAGATAAGGATGGTCGGCATCACATTACGGAGCGGAAGATTGAGTATTTGTAGGGAAGGAGAGCGCTAAAAGCATTTTTTAGTAAAATATTGCAAGTGAGGTGCAAATAATAGAGTAAAAGTATAATTTTTATACTTTTGAATAGTTTAATTTGTAACTTGTTCACAAATTAAACTATAATGATCATAAACTTCAGTGTAACGAATTTTGGTTCGATTAAAGAACAACAAACCTTA
>CALFBG010000059.1 GCA_937951685.1 uncultured Saprospiraceae bacterium
CTAATAAATTCACTAATTTATGACGAGTAAATTTTATTTCACGCTTCGTTAAAAAGCCTTGAAAACCAATGGTTTCCTGCATTTTTCGCCTCGATTGAAGCAAAATTTTCTTCCGTCAAAATCACCAATCTATTTGGTAAATCTACTTACGTAGCGCTTTACTTGCCAATCACCGCAAAGGAAATCAAGGCTATCCCTTAATTTTATATGATTTTATTATAAAGTCGTTTCCTGCCAATAAAGTTTAATATTTTGTGTCGCTTTATCCGGCTACACCATCTTAATCGTGATTTATTTCGGTACTTATAGCCGTGATGATCAATCAAACTTTATTCCTATGATCTTGAACAAAATTCGTCGCCGTTTTGAAAATGCGGTCAATGCTGGTTCTATGGCAGACATTGCATTTTTGTTACTTATCTTTTTCTTAGTTACGACTACGATCGTAGTTGACAAAGGGATTAAGGTAAAATTACCAGTTTACAATCCTGAACCTGTACCGCAATTTCCTGCTAAGCATGTACTCTCGGTAAAGGTAAACCTAAATAATCAATTGTTAGTAGAAGGACAAGCTATACAGATTGATCAACTCAAAACTATAACGAAGTCCTTTATTATGAATCCTTCGGATAAAGTAGCGTTTCCGAATAAACCTACCCAAGCCGTTATCTCTTTACAAAATGATCGCGCAACTTCTTATAAAACCTACATTGCAGTTTATAATGAACTGAAAGCGGCTTATAATGAATTGTGGGATGAACAAGCACTCAAGCAATTTGGGAAAGTTTATGAAGTATTGCCTAAAGCGGAAAAAAAACTAGTTCGTGCCACGATTCCGCTAGTTATTTCAGAAGCTGAACCGACAGATCTGAAGCAGTAGCTACTGCTTCATCCTTTTGCCTTAAAGAAAATCATACATAGCATTTTTCGCACAATACGCTTTACGCTTTATTTTAAAACTCAGTGGCTTGCGGTTCTACCGACAGGTCACTGCTCAAAATTTTAAACCATTGCAATATGCTTAGAGCTAAAAAACGAACTCAGCCCGTAATCAACACGAACGCTTTACCAGACATTATTTTTATGCTGCTCTTCTTTTTTATGGTCGTGACGGTCATGCGTAAAGATCCCATGCTTTTAAAAATAAAGATTCCAACGGCGAGTGAATCTAGTAAACTGGAAAATCGATCTTTGGTGAACCATATTTACATCGGAACACCACTGAACCCGCAGCAGACTACAAAAAATGCGATTCAGATTCAAGATGCCTTTGTGTCAGAAAATAATTTACAACAAGCCATTAAAACGGTTATTGCAAACCAGGCAGCGCGTACAGAAACCTTTCTTAGTACGGCACTGAAAGTTGATGAAAATGTTAAAATGGGCGTAGTAAATGATGTTAAAATGGCACTGCGCAAAGAAGGACAACTCAAATTAAGTTACCTCGCCGCAAGGCCATTGTCTGTACAATAAACACACCATAAATCCAGGATAATACATCTAAAGCTATGAAAATGAGAAAGCCACTATCCTTTTGAGGACAGTGGCTTTTCTATATTAAAACTAAACATTGCCAAGAGAAAAGGATCATGACTTTAAAGTAGATCCGATAAATTTATTACAAAGTATTTATGCACTGTGTAAGTAATTTGTTTTTTTAACGGCTTCTTCAGCGTTAAGCTGTTCGAAGGTATAACCCAATGCAGTGAAATGTGCTAAGACTTTTGGTAAAACATAGCTCAATTTTTTACTTGCCTTTATGCTATCGTGAAAGACAATGATAGAACCGGGTTTTGCCTTCGAGGTTACATTGTGAAAACATTGTTCTCGAGAAATTTTGGGATCAAAATCTCCACTCAACACATCCCACATAATGATGCGATAATGTCGTTGTAAAAACTGAGCTTGCTTTGGCATCAAACGGCCATAAGGTGGACGGAAGAGCGTAGAATTAACCAAACGGGCACAATGTCTGATATTATGAAAATAAGGAATGTTTTCGGTAGACCATCCATTGAGATGATTGAAAGTATGATTACCAACAGAATGTCCAGCATCCAAAACAGCTTGGAAAACTTCAGGATGTTTTTGAACATTATCTCCGACGCAGAAGAAGGTTGCTTTAGCATCGTAGGCTGCCAAGTGCTCCAAAACCATGGGCGTTACCTCCGGTATTGGTCCGTCATCAAAACTTAGGTACAAAACTTTTTCTTGGGTTGGAATCCGCCAAGTGAAGTTGGGAAATAAATTTTGAATAAATTTAGGTGTTTTTACTAAGTACATGACTATGGGACTAAATATGCGTTAATTAAGTTTTGCGGCTTACTTAATTTATAGTGTGTTGAGTAAAAGCAGCAAGCTATTTCGGAACAAAGGAAATATTCGTAGGATATCGGTCAAAAATACTTATAAGCTCTTTTTATTTCTTTAAATTTGACCGCTCGTTGAATAATTGGAACTTCCTTTAAGTTTTCAGTTGTTAACAGAACGATTTGCAAGTAAGATTTGCTGCTTGCTCAACAAACTTTTATCTCGCTAAAATTAATAATTAATACCAATGACAAATATTAGAGTTCGATTTGCACCAAGTCCTACCGGAGCGTTACACATTGGAGGTGTGCGGACGGCACTTTATAATTATCTACTCGCCAAAAAAATGGGAGGCACTTTTATTTTAAGAATAGAAGATACGGATCAAACGCGTTACGTAGCGGGCGCGGAAAAATATATTTTGGATGCCTTGCAATGGTGTAATATTTCACCAGATGAAGGGCCTGGCATTGGAGGTGCTTACGGGCCATACCGACAATCTGAAAGAAAAGATTTATATCAAAAATATGCAGAAAAACTACTCGCAGATGGTAATGCATATTACGCTTTTGATACGCCGGAAGCACTCGATGAAAAACGGGCAGCGATGGAAGCAGAGAAGCAGGTTTTTCGTTATGATAGTTCTACTCGCATGGAGATGGTAAACAGTTTAACCTTATCCTCCGAAGCAGTACAAAAGCGTTTGGACAGTGGCGAGGGTTATACCATTCGTTTGAAAGTGCCAAGAGAAGAGCAAGTACAAGTACATGATTTAATTCGGGGGACGGTAACGTTTCAGAGTAACGAATTAGATGATAAGATTATGCTAAAAAGTGATGGGATGCCGACTTATCATTTAGCTAATATTGTTGATGATCACTTGATGGAAATTAGCCACGTTATTCGTGGAGAAGAATGGTTGCCGAGTACAGCGCATCACGTTTTGTTGTATCGCTACTTGGGTTGGGAAAATGAGATGCCGAAGTTTGCGCACTTACCTTTGATTTTGAAACCTAGTGGAAAAGGTAAATTGAGTAAGCGAGATGGTGATAAATTGGGGATGCCCGTTTTTCCAATTGGCTGGGAAGCAGAAAAGGCAGAAGATTCTTTTCGGGGATTTAGAGAATATGGTTTTGATCCTAAAGCTGTGCTCAACTTTCTAGCATTTTTGGGTTGGAACCCAGGAACGGAGCAAGAGATTTTTTCTTTGGAAGAATTAGCCGCCGCATTTTCAATTGATAAGATTGGAAAATCAGGTGCGCGTTTTGATTACCAAAAAGCACAATGGTTTAATCAGCAATATATCATTGCATCGGAGGATCAAACTTTGGCAAGGAGCTTACGCAATGACTTTGGTGATCAACTGGCAGGAGTTAGTGATGACTTTTTAGCCAGTTTTTGTGGTCTCCTCAAAGAACGCGTTACTTTTATGACTGATTTTATGGAAATGGGATATTACTTTTTTGAGCCAGTTAAAACTTACGAAGAAAAACCAATTCGCAAAAAGTGGAAGCCCGAGCAACGCCACAACTTTGATGCCTTGACGGCAGCGCTTGCAGCAATCGATGACTTTACGGCGGAGCACTTAGAAACGGTGATTAAAAACTTTATTGCAGCAAAAGAATTGAAGTTTGGAGAAGTATTTCCAATGCTAAGAATTGCGTTGACGGGAACTATGAGCGGTCCTGATTTGTTTAAAATGGCGGCACTCATTGGTAAAGCAACTGTTTTAGAGCGCTTGGAATCAGGATACAACCATTTTGATCAAGTTAAAGCTGCTGCAAATAGTTAGTTCCAATAATTTTTTTAACAATAACGCTTAACTCATTTTTAAATCAAGAAAGTCATGGCTAAGAAAAAGAAAAAAACACCAGAGGTTCACAAAGACTTAAGTGGCTTTGATATTAAGATCAACGAATTTGGAGAAATTACGTCTAATTTCGATATTGATAAGATCAATGCTTTCTTAGATAAAAATGTGGTAGATAAAAAATTAGCGGAGCAACAAGACGATACGGAGCAACAAGGAGAAGAAGAATGATGCTTATTAGGAATCAATTTTATCTCTTAAAATGATTTCTAATTAACTCAAATTAAAAAAATATATAAATTATTTAAACTTTTATTCTGTAAGTGCGTAGAAACAAGTGTTCTAGGCACTTTTTTTGTTGTAGGACAGTATCTTTTAAAAGGTAAAGACCTTTTTTTTAGTAATAATGATTTAATGACAGCAAGGTTAGGAACATAATAATTTATCCTACTTGGTAATAATTTTTCTAGTATTGATTGTGTAAAATGTTGACTATCAATTGATAATTGGATTTTATACGAAAAATATGCATCCCAAAGCTAATTCAGTCGGATTTTAAAAAGCATCGTTTATACGATGAGATTCGTTGAGAGGAGTAGTTATTACTTTTGTGCAATCACAAAAAATTACGCAAAATTTTTCAAAAAAAGAAGGAGATAGTTGCTCAAAACAGCACAAAAGAGCCATTAAATTCAACTTTTTTATCAGTGATTACATAAAAGTGCTATATTTGTAGAACTAGTATCAAAAGGTACTTATCTTAAAAACCGGTATAATTGATGACTACTCCCAAGAACTATTCAATTCTTACAGTGAAATGTAAGGACTACGGCCATAGTGGTTATGTAGCTGATTCTTCGATTGAAGCAATCACTGCTCAGCACTTTCTTATCGCCTTATCGTATAGTTGCTCTTCTAAAACGAATCACACTTTTTTTCTTGCTTCCGTTTTTTCTTCCTTGGGATTGCCAATGCTTTTCTCCGTTCGAGAGCGTTTGTTAGCAACGTTATTTTCAATGACCTATCTGTTTTGTTTTATCCTAGTACACATTTCGTGGCATTACCAACTTATCTATAAATCAAACCACTAACAAATTACTGATTTAAAAAAATACGCATGAAAAACCGATTACAAAGAGGAACTTGGCTTACCCTATTGGTACTGACCTGCCTATTTGGTGTTCAAAAAAATCTTACTGCTCAGGACTTTATTTTCAATTATACGGGACCTGACGTAATTACGATGGACAACCAATGTAAAGCCATTCTTAATTGGGGTATGTTTACACCCACGGTGTCTCCAGCACATCCCCTGGATGGACAAGCCATTACTTTTTTTGATATTGATAATATTACTGGTGGATACAGTGTCAATGACACGATTCCTGTTGGTCAAGTAGTCGATATTACTTATCTCGCCTTGGATAATCAGGGGAATGATTCTACATTCACTTTTACAATTAGTTTTGTAGACGATACAGATCCTGAATTTGATTTAGCTTCTATGCCCGCAGACGCGTCTTACGCTTGTATGGCAAATGTACCAATGGCACCGAACGTCTCAACTTTAGTTGCAACGGATAATTGTCCACCTTTCGGAGGAACCTCCAATGGGGTCACGATTACCTACGATGGAGAAACAACTCCTCCAACGGCTTGTAATGGTGCAACATTCACAAGAACTTGGACGGTAACGGATGCGGCTAATAATACAAGCCAATATACCCAAACAATTACAATAGATGGAGATTCAACTCCTCCTACGATTACTGGAAATCCAGTGAGTGCAACGGAAGATTGCGCAACAGCAGATTATGCAACTTGGTTGGCAGCACAACGTGCCGCATTTACAGCCGTTGATAATGGTTGTGGTCTTGCCGCTCTTACGGATGATGCTCCCGCTACTATTAATACAAATTGTGAAACAGTAGATGTAGTCTTCACGGCAACGGATCAGTGTGGTTTGACGAGTTCCGTTACGGTTACGTATACCGTTGAAGATAATGATGATCCAGTAATTACGCCTCCTGCTACCACGGCAGTAACGATTCAATGTACAGGCGTTCCTTCTGATCCCATTACACAAATCATGAATTATGCACAGAATAACTTAGCAGTTACTGATAACTGTGGAACGGTTACTTGGGCAAACGATTTTACCGGTTTGAACGGAGGTTGTGGTGGTACTACTGGAACTGCTGCAGTTACTTACACCGCCTCGGATGGTTGTGGGAATACGGATGATGTAACGATCAACTTTACCGTAGATGATTCTAATCCTCCTAATATTATCATGGGGGCAGTAGATACTATTGTCATTTGTGATGGTACAGGAAATATGACAGAACTAACCACTTGGTTGAATAATAGAGCAGGTTCTGTTGCGACGGATATCTGTACACCTTTAAGCGGCATTACGTCAAGCCTGCAATTGACAACGGGCGTTCCTACAACGCCAGCTGCGATTCAAAATGCTTTGCAAACACAATTAGCAAACGGTTGTGGTGCATTAGTTACGGTAAGATTTGCTTACGCAGATGCTTGTGGTAATATGTCTACCTCAGATGCAGATTTTGAAGTTATTGATAATACGTCACCTATTTGGGCAGTGCCTGCTCAAGATATTACAGTGGAGTGTGATGGTACTGCCGATCCTAACGGAGAGATTGCTGCTTGGTTAATGAATAACGGTGGCGGAACAGTTGATGATGAATGTAGTAATGTATCGGTTTCAAATAATTACGCTGGTTTGACCATGGCAGGTTGTAGTCCTGCTACAGGAAGTGCTATGGTTATTTTTACGGCAATGGATCAATGTAATAACATGGTAGTAGATAGTGCCATGGTTACGGTAGACGACACAACTCCTGCCATGCTTGGAAATATTCCTGCGGCAGTAACGATTAATTGTGGTGATGCAATTCCTGGTGATCCAGGAAATATTACGGCGATGGATGCTTGCGAAGGGGACCTTTCTGGTATAGTAGGTTTTAGCCAAGGTGCTTTAGTTGTTGGTGCTTGCCCTAATACTGGAACGATTACCAATACTTGGACCGTAACTGATGCTTGTGGTAATCCTGCACAGGCTACTCAAATAATTACAATTGAAGATAATATGGGCGCCATGTTTACGGGTGTTCCAATGGCAGTTAGTGTAGAATGTGGCGATCCTGTACCCGGAGATGCTGGAACAGTAGTCGCAACGGATGTTTGCCAAGGAGATATTACGGCAAATATTGTTTTTACACAAGGTGCTTTAGATAATACAGGTGCGTGTCCGAACACTGGAACAATTACCAATACTTGGACGGTAACCGATGCTTGTGGCAATACAACGATGACTTCTCAACTAATTACTATTACCGATAATACAGATCCTGTAATTACTATGGGAGCTGCTAATATGATGGTAGAGTGTGATGGCACAGGAAATACGGCTCAACTTAATGCTTGGTTAAACAATAATGGTGGTGCAACGGCAACCGATAATTGTAATATGGTTACCTGGACTAATATGTTGGTTGGAATGAATCCATCTTGTAATGGAACAATCAATACCTTTACTTACGAGTTTACCGCAATGGATGAGTGTGGTAATGATATGAGTAGTACTTCTGCGGATTTCATTATCATGGATACTACTGCTCCAACAATTTCTACGATGGCTGCTAATATTACCGTAGAATGTGAAGATCCGAATGGTATTTCTTTAATGGATTGGGCAGCAACACACGGTGGTGCGATCGCAACGGATAATTGTACAACAATTGACGATACACATTGGTCATTCGTAGCTAGTCCTCCAGTACAAGGTTGTTTAAATACATTTACCCAAACAGTAGTTTTTACCGTTACGGATGAATGTGGCCTTTCTGCTTCCACGACTGCAAATTATGTTTTACAAGATAAAATTTCCCCACAAATTTTCCCAACGTCTTCTAATAAGACCGAAGAATGCGATGGGGTAGATGATATAAATTCTCTTTTGGCTTGGATTGATAGTCAAGGTGGCGCGATGGCAACCGATGGTTGTAGCATGGCTCAATGGATAGATTTTGATTACGTTACTTCGGATGGCGATATGGCCACGAATGTTGTTTTTGGTGATCTTAATAATTATCCATTAGTTACGCCAAATGATTGTAACTGGAGTATCGTAGTTACTTTTAGAGTAGAGGATGATTGTGATAATTCTTCCACAACAACTTCTACCTTCTTTATTACGGATACCACGGATCCAACTATTTTTGCGGCACCAGCAGATGTTACGGTGGAGTGCAATAATGTTCCTGGAGAAACGATTCTTCCTGCAACGGATAATTGCGATGCTTTCGTTTTTGTCGCTTTAGAAGCAGATACAACGCTAGGGAATTGTCCTGGTAACTATGTTGTAATGAGACGTTGGATTGCCGTTGATGATTGTGATAACCGAGATACGGTTTCACAAACGATTACGGTACAAGACCTTACGGCTCCAATGTTAGCGAACGTACCTAGTGATCTTACGATTTCTTGTGATTCGGTTCCCATGGCTTCTACTATGGTTACGGCAACGGATAATTGTGATGCTACTCCGATGGTCACTTTTAATGAAAATTCAACACAAACGGCGACGGGAGCTTGTTCCGACTTTAATTATGTAATCTCAAGAACTTGGACGGCGACGGATAATTGTGGAAATGAGCTAATGTCGACTCAAATTATTACGGTAGAAGACAAAAAAGATCCGACCTTCACGGTACCGGGACCAGCTACAGTTGATTGTGATGAGGCTGGCAACCTAAACGTTACGGGACAACCGACGAACATTATGGACGTTTGTGATCCAAATCCTTCGGTTACTTTTACAGATGTTATCATGGGAGGTACTTGCACCAATGAATATGTGATTACCAGAACGTGGATCGTAGAAGATGCTTGTAGCAATCGAACGACACAAGTGCAAGTGATCACGGTAGAAGATAATGATGCTCCTATTTTCATTACAGGAGGAATGGCACAAGATGTAGATTTACAGTGTGGTCCTTCCGGTGACGGAATGATTATTTTTGATGAATGGATTACGGAACATGGTGGTGCGACGGCAACAGATAATTGTTCGCCAGAAAATACTTTAGTCTGGTATGCATTAGATCCAGGTGCTTATACCTTAAATGATCCAAGTACTTATGCAGCCGCAGCAGTAACGACAATGAATAGTCCAACTTGCCCAACGGCAACGCCTGGCGTATATCAATCTACGACGGTTGATTTCGTAGTATTGGATGAATGTGGAAATCCTGCCGTGTCTACAGCTACCTTTAGAATCTTAGATACTTCTCCTCCAGTATTTACATCCTGTCCTTCTAACGTAACGGTTGATACTGATCCTGGACTTTGTCAAGCAGATTTTATCTTAGCTACTCCAGTGGTGATTGACGCTTGTGATAATACGGTTGGAATGCCTTCTTTCCAAGCTACCGCACCTATCTTTTCAAATAACCCGGGTGATATTGAATTGCCAGTGAATACCGTAGTCTTAACTTTTACAGGACTACCGACCGCACCGAACTCAATTACTTTCCCTGTACTCTTAACGATTGATTTGAATAATGTAGACGGAGAAGAACCAACAGAATTCTTTACGATTATAGGAGAAGATGGAACAAACTTAGGAACAACGCTACCAACTAATGATGGTGCTAATCCTCCTAATCCATTACAGTGTGGAAATTCTTCTACGGTAATTACAAGCTTAAGTCCGGGGCAAGTAAATGCTTGGGCAAGTGATGGACAAATTACAATTACTTTAGTTCCAAATATTCCAACGAATCAACCTGGTCAATTTGCGATCAATGATATTTGTGGAAATAGCTCGGTGACGGGTACCTTTGATTTGAATACATTGAGTCCATTAGGAATCAATTATGAATATAGCATTAACGGTGGAACGAGAATCGCCGTTGATCCAATCGTAGCCGTTACGGAAACACTTCCTGGTGGTACCAACACGATTGTTTACTACGCTACCGATTGCGCTGGTAACGAAGCAACTTGCAGCTACTCTGTAACCGTTGAAGATAACGAAGATCCTACGATTACTTGTCCAGCTAGTTTCACGGTACCTTCGGCAGATTGTTCGCCGATAGTCGTAAGCTTACCCTTACCAACGGGAATTTCTGACAATTGTGGATTTGGAAATGATTATAATAATGACGCAGGATTACAAACGCTATCCTTCACAGAGCATCCTAATATTGATGGCTTTATCGCAGATGATGTTTTCCATGATTTCTTTGGAACGACTCCTCCACCGGTAAGTGATGGAACACTTACAGTATCTTTAAAAGGAGATATTGATAATCCTAGCAATGAATACTTTACCATTATAGATGAAGATGGTAATATTATTGGACAAACTGCTGCAGGACCAGATTGTGCAGGTTTTACCACAACTACTTTCACGATTCCGCAAGCAAAATTATTAGCTTGGGCTTCTGATGGTGTAGTTAAATTTTTCGCAGAAGCAAATGTTACGACAGGAATTACTGCTGGTGCGGACGGAGATTGGAACAACGACGACGAAGGAATCAATCCTTGTGTCGCACCGGGTACTTTCAACGGTACAGAAACTACCATTCAGGATGGTGGAAATACACAAATGAATATGCAGTTGCAATACTTTGCAACTACGATTGCTTACGCTTTAGACGGTCCAACGACAATCGGCTTTAGTGGATTTCCAAATGACGGTACCGAACCAGAAGTAACTTTAAGTCCTGGTGTATACGCAGTAACTTACGGCGTCACGGATGCGAATGGTAATACGGAAACTTGTACTTATAATATTACCGTAGGTACACCAACTTTACCAACACCAACGGTAGTCGTTACGACGGCACCGAATTGCCCTGGAGACTTAGTAACCTTAACGGAAACTTCAGGCTACACAGGTACGAATCCAAACTGGATTTGGTACGAAGTAGGAACGGGAGGAATTGATCCAGTGATTGCCACGACAACGACGCCAACCGTAACGTTCCCTTCTAATCCAGGGGTGACGGAATACTACGTAATTATTGCAGATCAAGATTGTACTTCTGATGTTTCTGCGTTCATCACTGTAGATGGTGGTGCAGCTTTAGTAGAACCAATTTTATCCGCGACACCATCGGTAGCATGTGTAGGAGAAGATATTGTGCTATCCGTTGATAACATTCAGTCAGATTGGACAGATTATGCTTGGGTAGGACCAAATAATTATATGGGAAGTACGGCTTTCCCACCAGTCATTCAGAATGCTTCGACTTTTGTATCTGGGGTTTATACCTTGACGGTAACGAATACCGCAGGTTGCACCATCTCTGGTAACGTCACCGTTCAAATTAATGCAGCGCCTGCTCAACCTACGATTACGAGCAACTCGCCATTATGTGATGGAGATGATTTAGTTTTAACTACAAATTCAGTTTGTGAAATGTATATGTGGGTAGGGCCTGATGGCAATAGTCCTTCTTCCTCCTCCAATCCTTTATTACAAACGACAACAAATACAACAACGATTCCGCCAGGGAATACCGCTTACGATGCTGGTATGTGGACGGTTATCTGTGTCAATGCAAATGGATGTACTTCTGAGCCTGCTGCACCAATCAACGTAGAGATTACAAATCCAATTACGCTCGCACCATCAAATAATGGTCCGCTGTGTGTAGGAGATAATCTTGAGCTAACGGTAGGAACAAGCCCCGGAGCAACTTACTTGTGGACAGGACCTAATAACTATTCGTCCTCACTTCCAAACCCAGTTATTCCAAATGTCTCTCAAGCAAACGGAGGTGTTTATAAGGTAACAGTTACGGATGCCAATGGCTGTGTCGGAACGGGATCAACAGTTGTTTCTATTCAAATGGCACCAGTCGTTACAGCAGTTAGTAACGATGGTTCTCCCTGTGTCACTGGCGCAGAAGATATTCGCTTAGCAGTGAGTGTTTTCCCTCCAGACCCAGGAACGTATACTTACGAATGGATAGGTCCAAATACTTTCTTCTCAGTAGATAGTATGCCTACATTACCAACGGGTACTTCTTTCGATAATGGTTCTTATACGGTTGTTGTTACGAATGCGGCAGGTTGTGTCTCTAATGCTTTAACTACAGTAGTGAATGTGTCAGACGCACCAACAACGCCAACGATTACCACTGCGGATCAATTTTTATGTGAAGGAGAATCATTATCCTTAACGACTAACGGTTACGTTGGATCAAGTGTTACTTATACTTGGACGACTCCGCTGGGTACACAGACGACAACCGTACCAAGTTTGATGATTCCAAATGTAACTGGAATCAATGCGGGGAACTACTCCGTTGCGGTTACCGTAGATGGTTGTGATTCAAATCCATCAAACTCGATTAATGTTACTGTTTCTGCAACGCCAGAACCACCGATTGCCATGCACAATGGTCCAGTTTGTGAAGGGGAAACGATTCAATTGACAACGACTTTTATTCCGGGAGCTACTTATGAGTGGACTGGACCAGGAGCGTTTAACTCGTCGATTTTCAATCCAATTATTCCAGGTGCTACGGAAGTTAACGAAGGACTTTATCAAGTACGAATTATTATTAATGGTTGCGCGTCTAATTTCTCTGCGCCCGTATTTGTAGAAGTAAATCCTTCACCAGGTATTCCTACGGTAGTTAATAATGGTCCGATCTGTATTGATAATGCAGGTGCTTCGGTTACCTTATCCGTTACGGCAGCTTCTGCAACACCGGGTGCTTCTTATAGCTGGTTTGATGCAGCAACGGGAACACAAGTAGGTGGACCAACGACTAGTTTGAACTTTACTTTAATGGACTTTACGAATTATACGAACGGAACGTTTGATTTTTATGCTACAGCAGCATTGAATGGTTGTGTTTCTACTATCTCTATTCCTACGGCAGTGGAAATGAATACGATTCCGAATACAGTAGCCTTTGCGGGTACAGACGAGCAAATTTGTAATGGAACTTCTACAGCCTTGAATGCAGAAGCACCAACAATTGGTACTGGAACGTGGACACAAACGGGAGGACCGACTGCAATTATTGCTAACCCAACGGCAGCGAATACTTCGATCAATGGTTTAACCGCTGGTCAAAGTTATACCTTCACTTGGACACTCTCAAACGGAGCTTGTGGCGCTTACAGCAGTGATGATGTAATCATTACGGTGATTAGTACGGGAGAATTAGCTGAAGCGGGTGACAACATTAATTTATGTAATACAAATAGTACAACGCTAAATGCAACCGCCTCTGGTACTGGAGCAGTTGGAACATGGACACAACCTGCTTCTCAACAAGCATTAGGAGTGACAATTACCAATGCGGCTGATCCAAATACTACCGTAACGAATTTACAACCTGGAAGTGTTTATACATTTACTTGGACTTTAGCAACGGTAGCTTGTGGGGTACTCGACGATGATCAAGTGATTGTTACGGTCGAAGAGAATAGTGTGGAAGCTTATGCAGGAGAAGACTTTACGGATTGTGGTCAAGGCGCGATACAATTATCAGCGGCAACACCAACGAGTGGTACTGGAACTTGGACGGTAAATGATCCGACGATTAATATCGTAGCACCAAATCAACCGACTACAACGGTGACGGGATTAAACCCTGGTGTTTATACATTTACTTGGACGTTAGATAATGGTTCTTGTGGGACGACTCAGGATGATATTGTTGTTACTTTTGAAACCAGTCCAATAACTGCGGATGATCAATTCAATGTTCCATTTGGAACAACGATTCAGTTAGATGTAACGACGAATGATGATTTACCAACGGGTGCTTTTACAATCAATATTGTTAGCCAACCACAGTTTGGTACGTTACTAAGTCTGGGTAACGGAACATACAGTTATTTACCGAATCAGGGTTATGTAGGAGGAGATGAATTTACGTACGAGATTTGTAGTAATGCTTGTCCGGATGATTGTTCTACACCATCTTTAGTGACGTTGACTATCGGAGACGATGCAAGTTGTGTCATTCCTACAATCATTACACCGAACAATGATAATATCAACGATCGTTTTGAAATCCCTTGTTTATCAACGGGTAAATTTCCAACAAACGAAGTTGCTATTTTCAATCAATGGGGAGATGAGGTTTACCGTTCTGCGCCGTACCAAAATGATTGGCAAGGAACTTACAACGGAGAAGATCTTCCGGCAGGTACTTATTTCTTTGTTGTAGACTTAGGAAATGGAGAAAAACCAACATCTGGTTTCTTACAGATTGAACGTTAATCAAGGAT
Source organism: uncultured Saprospiraceae bacterium (assembly GCA_937951685.1). GTDB lineage: Bacteria > Bacteroidota > Bacteroidia > Chitinophagales > Saprospiraceae > CALFBG01. The sequence continues at coordinate 14,414 of CALFBG010000059.1, forward strand.
ATATTGAGCAAAGTAGCTTAGCTACTTTGCTCAATTTTAAAAATATTTTAAAGCAATACCTATTCTCGCTAGGATCAAGATTGTACTTAGCGCAAAATTAAATAAATAATAAACAGATGAAAAAGATAATTTTTACAACGGTATTCTCTTTTGCTTTTTTGTTGGGTATGGCACAGCAAGAACAGCAATACACCCAGTTTATGTACAATAAATTAGGTCTTAATCCAGGCTACGCGGGAAGTCGAGAAGCTACTTGCCTGACTGGAATTTATCGAACACAATGGATTGGTTTGGAAGGAGCACCTACTACCCAGATGGTTAGCCTCAACATGCCTTTGTTGAATCGACGAATTGGGGTGGGATTGAATATTGCGAGAAACACAATTGGTATTTCAGAGCGTTGGACGGTTGATGCAATGTATGCTTACCGTTTGCGGTTGGGAAGAGGAACCTTAGGAATTGGAATCCAAGGTTCTATTCGCTACGTTGGAATGGACTATTCGGATAGCCGTTTAGTGGGGACTCGACCGATTGGAACGGATGGCAGTATTCCCGTCGGAGAGAAAAGTAAATATTTACCTAATTTTGGTGGTGGATTATACTACAGCACAGAACGATTCTATATCGGTCTTTCTGCTCCTAGATTCCTAAAAAATAGTATTGACTTCAGTGAAGTATCGGACATAGAATCGAAAGAAGTAGATCACATTTATATGATGGCGGGAGTATTATTTGCGTTGAGCGACAAGGTCGATTTTCAACCACAATTCTTAATGAAATACGCTGACAACTCTCCTTTAGATGTTGATGTAAATGCAAGTTTGATTTTTGTGGATAAATATACCGTAGGATTAACGTACCGTTTAGGTGGTTCTACCGTTACGGGAGGTGGAGAATCTCTCGACTTATTATTAGGTGCACAATTAACCGATCAGTTTTTGTTTGGATTATCGTACGATATTACTTTATCAGAAATTAAAGAATACAGTAACGGAAGTGTGGAAGCAGTAGTAAGATATTGCTTTGGAAGTTCGGAAGGAGAAGATATTATCAACCCAAGATTTTTCTAAGTACATCATTATTTATGATGACAGTAAATAAAATAAAGTCGTACCACTTCTTCGTTCAGTAAGCAGATGCCCAAAGTTGAGATTTCTGATCCTATTTTGGATGCCTATTTAGCAAGAGTTGTTGTACGACTTTTATTTAACAATTAGTATTAAAATCCTCACGATGAAGATATATAATATTCTAAGCCTAATTTTACTTTGCAGCCTTGTAAGCATTAATGGATATGCGCAGCAAAGTTCCAAATCTAAATCATCGAAAACGGTTTATGAAAAGGGAGGAGCAGTAGAATTGATCAATACAAAACAGATTAACACAACTGAACTTGAGTTTTCGCCTACGTATTATCAAAACGGTATCGTCTACGCAACTTCTCGTTATAAGAATGGGGAAAGAGATAAAAAAATTAACGAAACCTACTTCGAATTATTCTACGCAGAAATGGATGCGAATGGCCTACCCGCTAATCCTAAATCTTTTTCCATTGAAGTTAATTCTGCTTTACACGAAGGTCCTGTGACTTTTAATCGTGCTTTTGACGTGATGTACTTCACGCGTAATAATATGAAAAAAGGATTGCGAAAAGCAGATGCTAAGGGCGTAACAAGATTGAAAATATACGAGGCACAAAAAGGAAAAACGGACTGGGATAATGTAAAAGAATTGCCATTCAACAGTGCAGAATTTTCTTCGGCACATCCAACTTTATCTGCCGATGGTCGAAAATTATACTTTGCCTCCGACCGACCGGGCGGTATGGGTGGAATGGATATCTACGTAGTCGAAAAAAATGGAGCGCAATGGTCAACACCCAAGAACCTTGGTCCAAAAATCAATACGGATAAAAATGAAGCTTTCCCTTTTATCCACAGTAGTGGAAATCTTTTCTTCTCTTCCAATGGTCTTGCTGGTGCGGGTGGATTAGATATTTTTATTGCCGATTTAAAAGAGGAAGATAATATCACTGTTTATAACTTAGGAGAACCCTTTAATTCTTCGGAAGATGATCTAGGTTTAATTCTCGATCCTACGGGCACGACGGGATATTTCACTTCTGCCAGAAGTGGCGGTGCGGGTAAAGATGATATTTATCGGTTTACGGCGGAAAATGGCATTTTTGGGAATACGAAAGCCAATATGATTGATGCTACCTTAGTTGTTTTTGATAAAAAGTCACAAGAACGTTTGAGAAATGCAACGGTTAGAGTATTTGAAAAAACACAAGATGGATTTATCGGTGGAGGGAATAGTCTTTACGAAGCAGTATTACTTCCCGTAACGGAAGGTTCTTCGGAACTAGTCTTCAAATTAATTCGAAAAGACGCTGGTGCACTTGGTGATCCAGATCGAATTACAAATGTAGAAGGAGAGGCAAATTACCCCTTTTTAGGAGAACGGCAGTACTTGATCGTCGTAGAAAAAGAAGGATATAAAAACAATGAGATGGCTTATTCCACCATTGGCAATCAAGGAGAAATTTTGATTTCGATTCCATTAGAAAAAACGAGTTGTAATACCTTAGCCGGAGTTGTTAAGAATAGCCGTGACGGAGCGATTGTGCCCAATGCAGTGGTTAGAATTGTTAATGAATGCGACGGGACAGAAGAAGCAATCGTTACGAATAATCAAGGTAGCTTTAGTTACTGTATGGCACCTGGTTGTGGCTATCGTTTGACGGGAGTGAAAGAGCGTTATGCAAGTATTACAACAAGTATTACGGCCGATAATAATCTCAACGATTTAACCAAAGAAGTGTTATTAAAGCCAATGAGTAATGAAAATACTTTGGGGCCGAATACCATCAATGCCGGAACAATGATCGTTTTAGAAAAGATTTATTACGATTTCAATAAATCCTATATTCGTACAGGAGCCGCGCGTGAATTAGATGAATTATTAGCAATGATGCAACGTTATCCTAGTATGGAAATTGAATTGCGTTCTCATACCGATTCAAGAGGTGGTACGCGTTATAATAGAAAATTGTCTCAGCGTAGAGCAGATGCGGCAAAGCAATATTTGCTATCACGTGGAATTAGTGCTAATCGAGTCCAAGCCGTTGGTTTTGGCGAAACGGAACTCAGAAACCGTTGTACGGACGGTGTGGATTGCACCGAAGAAGAGCATCAATATAATCGTAGAACGGAAGTTTACGTTACTAAAATTAATAATCAAATACAGGTAGAATACGAAGATAACGCACCTAAGATTATTGATAAGAAAGATTAGGTACACGCTAATAAAATTGAACCGTACTTAACTTGTAGAGCGCTAAGCAATCAGCATCAGTACTAGAAAAAGGAATATCGCTAAGGTGATATTCCTTTTTTTGTATCTTATTGTGCAACCCTTCTCCTAGGGCGATGTCTTTATCATAAACGAGAATACATACAGACCAGGTGGAATACAGCGACACACACAGAGAAATCGTAGAGTCTTGTAAAAGAGGAAATCGATCGGCTCAATTTGAACTATATCGTCTTTATGCTAAAGGGATGTATAGTATTTGTTTGCGCATGGTGAAATATGAATTAGATGCAGAAGATTTATTACAAAACTCTTTTGTAGATGTATTTTCAAAACTGGATAGTTTTCAATATAAGTCTTCGATCGGAGCGTGGATTAAAAGAATTGTAATTAATAATTGCATTAACTTTTTGAAGAAGAGAACTTTGCATTTTGAAACCTTGAATGATAATGAAAAACTAAAGGTCACGGAATCCGCGGTAGAAAATAGCCAACTTTCCGTTGAGAAAATTAACCAAGCTATTTTTAAACTTCCAGCAGGTTACAGAGTTGTATTTTCGTTGTACCTGCTAGAAGGATACGATCATAAAGAAATCAGCGATATTTTAGGGATAACCGAAGCAACTTCAAAATCGCAATTGAGTAGAGCAAAACGAAAAGTAAAAGAAATCTTAGCTACGGGATAAAAAAATAAAAGAACCTACAGCAGTTTTTAAACGAAGTCGTAGCCTGAAAGTAAAGCCGTAAAGATCACTAAACACATTAATTGAAAGACAACTGTTGTCCTAGTACTTACTATTGAACCTCATAGCGCATTCCAAACATGATCTTAAAAAGGGAAAAGAGATGAAAGATAATTTAGAAGATTTTATCACGGAAAATAGAGCTGCTTTTGATCAAGCAAGCCCTAGCTTAAAAGTTTGGGCAGACATTGATAAAAGGATTGATCAAGCCAAACCATCACGGGCTATTTTTCCGATACTCCGCAAACTGGCAGCAGTCTTCGCTTTGCTAGGTATTGGGGCTTTAATTGGTATTAGTACGCTCAATCAGAAAAACTTGGGAAGTCCCAACGGTTTGGCTGCTTTGGGGAATGAGTACCAAGAAATTGAAGCTTTTTACCAGGTACAGATTAGCCAAAAGGTAGCACAATTAGCCAATTTTCAATACGATCAATCGATCAAAGAAGACTTGGTACAATTGGATGAGTTTTTAGAAGAATTGAAGATGGCGCTGCAAGAAGCACCTAAAGAAAAAGAAGAAGAGATTATCAATGCAATGATCAATAATTATAAAACAAGAGTAGAATTACTAGAACGGGTGCTCGAACACTTGAAATCTAATGATACTTACAACCAGCATAGTTCCCCGCAAGATCAAAAATCAATTTGATCAAATACCTGATGATAAGTTTGTCTAGCGGCAATAGCCGTAACAAAAAAAAATTGAATCCAAACGAAGATTGATGCCGTGAAATGCTTTCGGTCGATCACTCGCTCAGCACACATAAAATAAACAGTATGAAGAAAATAATTTTAAAACATATCCTCCTAACGCTGCTTTTGCTGCTCGGAAGCGCAGACTTGAGCGCTAGTACTAGGTCGGGCAAAAAAGATTTCACGAAGTTTATCAACAAAGAATTTCCTATCGACGCTAGAGGGAATGTTAATATTCATAATCGGCGTGGTACCGTAACGATTAATACGTGGGAAAATGATAGAGTTAAAATTGAGGTTACGATTACCGTAAAAACGGCAAGTGAGAAAAAAGCAAATGCGCTTTTTGATCGGGTAAGTATTGATTTTACGAATAGCGAAGCGCACGTTTTTGCTGAGACTTCCATCGAACCTTACCATAGTAGTTGGCGAGATTGGTTTGGAAATAGTGGCAACCCTGAATACGCGATCAACTACGAAGTTTATATGCCGAAGACTTGTGCTTTGGATGTTAAAAATAAATATGGGAATACGGCTGTGCAAGCCATCGATGGAGAAGCAGTAGTTTCCGTAGCCTACGGAGATATACATATGGACGGCGTCAGCGGAAAACTAAATATTTCCTTGGCGTATGGTAATGCTACGATCGCAAATGCGGGAGAAGTCAACCTTCAAATTAAACATAGTAAAATTCGCTTAAAAAAGATTAAAGACATCTCACTGCAAAGTAAATATTCTACCGTTCGCATCGAAGAAGCCAAGGATATTAGTTCAACGTCTAAGCATGATACTTATCGATTTGGTAGTATTCAAGATTTTAGGAATCAAGGAAAATATGATAATATTGATATTGACTCTGCGGGTAATTTAACGATTGCGACAAAACATACAGACTTGCGAGTTGCGTACCTGCGACAGAGTTGTAATTTCGATTTTAGCTACGGTGGTGCCAGCGTTGATCAGATGGGAGAAGGATTTACAGAAATTAGAATCGAAGGCGCTTATGCAGATTTTAAATTTGGTATTCCCAAGGCCGCAACGTACCAACTTGACGCTAGTGGAAAATATGCGGGGATTCGATTCCCTCCCGGTTTAGAGGTTATTTACCAAAGTGAAAAAGGTGCTTTTCACGAAGTAGAAGCCTACCGAGGAAATAAAATGGCAAGCAGTATTATTAAAGCAAGACTACGTTATGGAGGATTGAAACTGATTCGGTATTAGGACCATAGAAACAAAAATAGTAAAAGCGAAGTAGGCATAACGTTTGCTACAAAATATCTACAAATTCGATTTAAATAGACTTGAGCGTACCACGATGAATGGTGCGCTCTTTTTTTTGATATAAAAAAAGTCAATTTGCTTTTATATTGTTAATATTTTAGCTATTATTGTTGTGTTTATGGTCATAATGACGATAAAACTTCTATTTAACTCGGGAATGTTTTCGTACTGTTGCTAGTCGCAAATCAGGATTTCCTGGCGAACGCTAGAAATTATGGCTTTGCACGCTGTCTTCACCAAGTCAAAAAGGGGAAGACAGCGCTAGCCATTTTCCGAAGACGAAGGTGAAATTTAATTGTTGTAACTGTAAAAGATGATTACTTTTACATTGTAATCGTTTTTAACAAAATAGCAGAAGCCTTATGAATAAAATTAATTTATTCCTCTTTACGTTTATTTTTGTTATTTTAATTAGTTGCAAAAAGGATAATTTTCAAAGGGCTAAATTAGATGTCGCCGTTGCCATAGAAGCCTTCAATCAAGGCAAAATACCTTCACATCATGCGCAGGAATTTAAAGGTCAAGTAGCTATTTTGAATACTAAGCGAGAAGTATTGATTTTCGTAAACGCAGAAAAAGCGGATAGCAAATTATTTATTTTACAAACGCGCTTCGACGATCAAAATCAAAAATTTCGACAAAGCTTCTCCGAGGGGCAAGTTTTCTATTTTAAACGTCAGTTAGTGGTGCAGAGCAATGAGGGGAAAAGACAAATCTTATTTCATCTCGATGAGGAAATTCCTGACTTTTTGCAAATGGCGACCTATGAGCGAAGTTTAAAAGGCTACGGCTTAGGTCTACAGGAAAACTTCAAATTAGTCTATGAACGTTTAAGTGATTTTGAAAAATTAGAATCAGTATACGAATCTTTTAAAACTACCGAGCAAGTATCTACTGGTCGAGCAGCATCCGATCATCCGTCTATTTTAGGCGTCGATGCTCATTGTAAATGTTGTACAGGAGGAGTAATAGATGCGGCGGCTTGTACTCAATTGGCTAATAACGATTGTGACGCTGGTGGACCTGGTGCCTTATCATGTTCTTTGTCTGTTTCTGATGGCACTAGCAGTAGTTCTTGTACTATTTCTTGTGCAGCAGGATCTACCCCTTGTTGTTGGAAAGCGATCGAAAATAATGATGACGATGACGGAGATGAGGAGGAACAGGAAAATAATTAATCATTCACTTACATAGCTAATTCTACAAAAAAAATGATCTAAAGCCACGCGCCTTAGATCATTTTTCATTTTTAGGCTAAGCTTTCGTTCCGAATCTTCCATCATTCCCAAATCAAGATTACTTATATCTGATAGCTTTTCTTATCTTCGTCGAGCATAGAAACTTCAAAAAGAGGTATCTTAATGCTTGAATAATAGAAGAAGATGTGCTAAACGCGAATAAAAATTAAGATTGATGAAAGTAAAATTTTGTGGTGCGGCTCAAGAAGTAACTGGAAGTTGTCATTTGATCACCTTAGAAAGTGGCTATAAAATCTTGTTGGACTGTGGTCTTTATCAAGGTAGAAATAAGGATTTTGAAAATTTTAATACCACTTGGTATTTCAAACCTTCGGAAATTGACTGTCTGATTTTGTCGCACGCACACATTGATCATACTGGTCGTGTTCCCCGATTAGTCAAAGACGGATTCAAAGGGAATATCATTTGCACGCATGCCACGCGAAGCCTCTGCTCTATCATGTTGCTAGACAGCGCTAAAATCCAAGAACGGGACGCAGAGTATTACAATCGGCGCATGCTGAAAAAACAAAAGCGAAAAAATAAAAAGCACAAAAAGAAGTATAAGCTCAGAGAACCTTTATACACCAGTAAAATTATTCCTGAAACCTTAGGCCTTTTCTTGGGCTACAATTACAATCACTGGCAACGGGTAAACGATGAGGTGGAAGTACTCTTTAGAGACGCGGGGCATATCTTAGGCAGTGCGAGCGTAACCTTAAGAATAAAAGAAGGAGATAAAGTAATTCACTTTGGTTTTACGGGAGATATTGGTAGACCCAATCGACCCATTTTGAGAGATCCTTTACCCATGCCAGCAGTAGATTATCTAATTTCGGAATCTACCTACGGAGATAAAGATCATAGTGCCGGACCAGCAGAAGAAGAGCGATTTTTGGAGATTATCAAACGAACTTGCGTCGAGAAGAAGGGGAAATTGATTATTCCAGCCTTTAGCGTAGGTCGTACGCAGGAAATTGTATATATGCTGGATATCATGGAATCAGCAGGTCGTTTACCTCACATTCCGGTCTATGTTGATAGTCCCTTAGCGGTTAATGCTACGCAAATTTTTGGTACACATCCAGAATGCTACGATAATGAATTGAACGAATACTTACTCATTGATGACAACCCTTTTGGTTTTAATACTTTAAGTTATGTGCGGTCCGTTGATGCTTCTAAGCAATTGAACGCCACGGATGATCCCGCCATTATTATCAGTTCTTCGGGAATGATGACGGCAGGAAGAGTAAGACACCACCTTTTTAATAGTATTGATCAAGAAAAGAATACGCTTTTGATCGTTGGCTATTGTGCGCCGAATACGACGGGCGGAATTCTAAGATCTGGCGTAGAAAAGATCAAACTCTTTGGCGAATGGAAACCCGTTAAAGCCGAAATTGAAATTATGGATTCGTTTTCTGCTCACGCTGATCGGCAAGAAATGCTGGCTTTTATGGCCAACCAGAAAAAAAACCTCAAAAAACTATTTTTGGTACACGGAGAAAAAGATACCCAAGAAAAGTTTAAAACCTTACTAAATAAAAACAAATATAAATCCGTTGAGATCCCTAAGTTAGGACAAGAATTTGAACTTCACTAAAGCGTATTTGCCCGTTAAATCCTTTAGAATAGGGATGTAAGAAAGGAAGAAACTTGGTTGATCCCCGACAATTATTGACTTACATCGTCGATTTTTGCATGATATTATACAATAAGCATCACTAAGCGCAGCAAGTACTTTGCTTACTGCGTTTATATCCTTAAATTAGAGTTATAAAAGCGTGCTACACTAGCACTAGTGCTTGGACAGAATCATGGATACTTTAATGATTGAAGGATTTTGATTTTAATCTAGGCACTTATAAGCTGTAAAGCTTGAGAACATCCTTAAACGAGGCATCCTATATGGTTTCAGTGCCTCACCAATCACAATTATAAAATCACCCATTGAATGCTATTTTTTAAGGTTAAAACTTAAAATTAGCTGATAATGACGCTATCTTGTCCTTGAAGTTGTGTGCAATCACCACTTGAAAATGGCAATTTTATTACAAAGTATTAAACAACTTCTCTAAATAAGTTGAAATGAATTACTGCCGATTAGCTTCTATTTTAATGAGCATTAGTTTACTGCTCTTTTTAGGTACCGCTTGTAAGAAATACGAAGATCTGGAAGATGCTAAAACTTCAAATTGGAAGGCCGAATTTGCCATTCCCTTATTTTCTAGTTCTACAAGTTTAGAGGATGTGCTACAACGCTTTGAAGATGGGACTTTCGTTACCGTCAACGCAGAGGGATTGATTGTACTCAATTACAAAGGCGACATTATTGCGCGTTCAACCGAAGATATTTTTAATGTGCTTTCGGATGGGTTTTTTGAAGTAGAAGATACTTCCGTTGCGATTTATTTGCCTTTGCCAAGTAGCATGGACCTTGATTTTGCGGACCTCAAAAGTGGTACAATTGCTTACCGCTTCGAATCGAGAATTGAAGAAGAATTGGATGTGAAAATCACCTATCCACAATTGATTAAAAATGGAACAGCTTTTCAGATTGCAACGACTGTTCCTCCGGGAAATACAAATGTTCCCTACGTCGCAGAAGGTGGAAAAAGTGTGATTGATTATCGTTTAATTTCTACCAACAATGACAGCTTACTCGTCGAATACGAAGCGAGAAGAGTTAGCAATGGCGAACTCGTTGAATTGAAAAACTTCTTTATGGCTTTTGTAGATTTCAAATTTTCCTACTTGGAAGGTTACTTAGGTCAAGATTTATACGAACTGGATCGCGATACGCTAGAGATTGAATTTTTTGAGAATTGGACCAGAGGAGATGTATACTTTGAAGATCCTAAAATTCTATTAACGATTCGCAACTCTTTCGGATTTCCCGTAAGGACAAGCACGCAAGTCATGAATGTTTTTACTGCGGATGGAACTACGCTCAATATAACAAGCCCCTTTATAACCGATGGCGTTGATGTTTCTTATCCTAAACTCAATCAAGTAGGATTGACCACGATTGATAGCATTTATATGGATAACACCAATTCCAATTTGCAGGCGGTTTTAAGTTCCAATCCTATTGCCCTAGATTACGATATTGATGCCGTCCCAAACCCCGATCAAAACTTAAATATTCGAGGGTTTTCCACGGACTCTAGCGAATTTCGGGTGCGGGTAGAAGTGGAATTGCCAATTTACGGAACGGCATCGGGCTTCGCAGTAACGGACACCTTTGAGGTAGATTTTTCTACTTACGACAAAGTAGATTTTGTAGAATTTAAAATTATTAGTGAAAATGGTATTCCATTAGAAGTCATGGCACAAATTTACTTCGTGAACGAGGCAAATGAAATTTTGGATTCTTTATTCCAATTTGAAGAACGTGTTTTAGAAGCAGCTCCAGTAGATGGAAATGGAGAAGCCACCAGCAAAATGGAGAAAGTGAGTTTTGCGAAAATGGATGCCGCTAGATTTAATAATATTCGCAAGGCTAATCGAATTTTGGTTGCCTCGGCTTTTGAAACGTATAATGATGGTCAACAACTTGTGAAAATATATGCCGATCAAGTCGTAGAATTGCGCATGGGTATGCGGGTAGGATTAAGTCAGTAGGATTAGCTTATTTAATAATAGGAGATTTGAAATTAAGTAAAAAGATGTTTAATACAATATTAAAAGTAAGTGTGTTTTTGCTGATGGCGAATACGCTTTGGGGACAGCAAGAATTAGGCTTGCACTTTAGTCCTCATTTGCTACAAGCTTCAAAAACAAATCCTGCCTTGTTAACCAATACGGAACATCGAGTTATCGTTGGTTTGCCAAGCGTTTTGCTAAGTTATTATCACGATGGTCCTAGTTTTAATGATCTGATTCGAAAGGATGGCGAGGACAATAATATTGTTGACGTTTCTGCGGTTTTGGAAACTTTAAAAGCCAATAATGTTTTACAGTCTAACGTAGAAGTAGAAACGATTAGTCTCGCCTTGAATTTAGGTGGATTACATTTTGCGCTAAGCCATTCCGTGAAGTTTAATGGCTTTGTTAATTATCCCAAAGAATTACCAGAATTTCTCTGGAATGGAAATGCTCAATTTATCGGACAAACGGTAGGCATTGGACCAGATTTACAAATCAATGCTTACAACGAATTTGGGATAGCTTTCGCTCAAAGGTTTAATCGCCTCAGCGTTGGTGCAAAAGTGAAATTTTTGACGGGCATTGGTGATGTATCTACTTCGCGTAAAAAGGTAGATGTCTTTACGAGCAACGATGTTTACCAAATTACGCTAGATACAGATTTACAACTCAACACTTCTTCTTATCTCCGAATTGATAGCTTGACGAGCTTTGCAGTAGATACTGAAATCGGAAACTACCGAGCGGAGGATCTTTTTACTTCGAATCGGGGATACGCTCTAGACTTAGGAATTAGCTATGCGCTGACGGATCGGTTGACGATTGGAGCGAGTGTTATTGACTTGGGAAATATCAATTGGAGTAACTCCGTTCGCAATTATACTTCTACGGGACGATTGCAATATGATGGCTTAGATATTTCTAATGTGATTAAAGATGAAAATGTTTCTTTTGGTAATTTGACGGATACGCTAGATCAGATTTTCAAATTTGAAGAAACGGCCGTTTCGTATAAAACGACACTTCCTCGAAAATTATATTTTTCTGCGGCTTACCAATGGAACGATGTATTGACTTTTAATGTGTTGTATTTTAATGAAAATTATCGGGAGCAATCGTTCTCGGGATTTGCCATTGGTGCCAATACACATTTGGGCGATATTTTGTCTATCGGCGGGAGCTATGCGATTCGCCACGGAAGATTTGATAACTTAGGATTGAACGCTAGCTTGAAGCTAGGGCCAGCACAATTATACGTCGTAACGGATAATATCATTGCCGCCTTTCAACCCTACAATAGTAGCAATATGAATATTCGGATGGGACTGAATCTCGCTTTTGGTAAAACACCTTTGCCAATGATGGATACGCCGTAACCGATGACTTCAAAATAACTTCAAAGAATAAATTTAAAAATAAAGATAATATGAAAAAAATACTTTACACTTTATGCGCTTTCGGGCTATTGATGAATGGGCAGCTAACCGCTCAAGTTGCGGGTTGCGACGGTGAACGATACGTCATGGAAACGTTCACAGACTTTACCAAAACAACGGTTAAGTACGGTGAAAACTTTACGGCAGATGGTACGTTTCAAGAATTGCTAATGGACGTTTATACACCAGATGGCGACGATATTGATAAAAGACCAGTAATCATTTGGGCATTTCCAGGTGCTTTTATTTCTGGTCAACGCACTGATATGGATAGCTTGTGCCAGCAATTTGTGAAAAGAGGTTACGTTGCAGCAACGATTGATTATCGTTTATTGCCAACACCTTCTATTTTCAATATTCCTGATTCTCTCGATGTTTTGGACGAAGCGGTTCGGGCAATGGGAGATATGAAGGCAGCGGTTAGATATTTTAGACAAGACGCTGCGACGAATGATAATTTTGAAATTGATCCAGACTATATTTTTGTAGCGGGCGGTTCTTCTGGTGCTATCACGGCATTGCATACGGCGTATTTGGATGCCAATGATAATATTCCTGATTACCTACAAACGATTATCGCGGATAATGGCGGCTTGGAAGGTTCTAGTGGAAGTGCTGAAAATTTAACGTACTCTTCGAAAGTACAAGGAGTAGTTAATCTATCAGGAGCTTTACACAAGCTAGATTGGTTGGACGCTGGCGAAGCACCATTAGCGAGTTACCACGGAACGGATGACGAAGTTGTTCCTTATGGCTACGATTTTATCGGTGTTGAATTTTCGGGATTACAATTTGATTTTGTTACTGCTTATGGCAGCGAACGATTGGAACAACGAGCAACGGCAGAAGGAGTCACCAACTTTCTAGTGGCAGCACCGGATGCTGGTCACGAATCTGCGTATACACCGGAGTTCGGTATTTACTACAATGATTTTATTGTGAACGGGATTACTTTTTTACAAAATATCCTTTGTACGGAAACCGTTTCTACACAAGACTTGGAAAATCGAAGTCAAGAAGTACAAGTTTACCCTAATCCAGCAAGTGAGTTTGTTACAATCGATTTAGGTACAATTAACGCAAATTATAACGTAAGTATCTTAGATCAATTAGGTCGAACCATCAAAGTTTTTTCACAACTTAATGATCAAAAGTTGACTTTAGGAAAAGAACATTTCGGGACAGGTTTATTTATCGTACAGTTAGACTTTATGGATGCTGGAATTGAGCGCATCAGCAAAAAACTTGTTTTCTACGACTAAACACATAAGGTAAGAATCGCCGTAATTACGGGAAAACAAAAAGATCGAATTTTCTGCGTGAAAGGTTCGATCTTTTTTTGTGGTAAAACTTTAAGCGTCGTAGAAGGACTGACTTGTGCTTATTCAATCATACCCGTTTTATGTAAAATAGGCAATTGACCACCGTAAGTTTTGGCAATGTTTTCTTCCGTAAAAGTACTGAGCGTGTCTCCAAAAGCGATGAGTCGTTGGTTGAGCAAAACTACCGTATCAAAATAACTCGGCACGTTCGATAAATCGTGATGAACGACCAGTAAGGTCTTATTTTGGCTTGCCAATTTTCTTAAAATTTGAATGATCTTTTCTTCTGTCGTTACATCTACGCCCACGAAGGGTTCATCCAATAAAAAAATATCGGCTCTTTGGCATAAAGCTCGCGCTAGGAAAACGCGTTGCTGCTGACCACCTGATAGTTCTCCAATTTGTCTTTCTTGTAAATGAGCAATACCGACCTCTTCTAAAGCCTCTAAGGCAATCTCTTTATCCGTATCGTTAATTCTTGAAAATACTTTTTTGTGCGGATATCTGCCCATGAGTACAATGTCAAAAACGGTCGCCGGAAAATCCCAATCGACCTCATTTTTTTGTGGAACGTATACAACCGTTTTACGTTGTGTGTCGATTGATTGTCCATTGATTAGTATAGTGCCTACGTTGATGTCAATTAAACCCAAAATCGCTTTAAAGAGGGTAGACTTTCCCGCACCGTTTGGACCAATGACGCCACAAATTTTACCTTGTTCTAATTCTAAAAAAATGTTAGTCAATACGCGTTTGCGTTCGTACGAAACGGATAAGCCTTTGATGGAAATCGTGTTATACATTCCTTGTTTAATTTAGCTTTTGATAGGCTAAGAAAAAGCCTCCTAAAAAAAGTACACCTAAAAAACCAATAATATAGTAGTTGGTATTTGATTCACTAGATTCCGCAATCGCGTCGGTGGCATCAGAAAACATTTCCTGAGAAAGCGCTTGATAAATGACATCGGTATTGTGGCGCAACATTTTCAAGTAAGTACTTGCTGGACTATCTTTGTCACCAATGGAATCCGCGTATAATTTTCCACCTACTTTGATGTTATTGTCTTTTGCTAATTGTTCGAGTAACTTCGGTCGAATGGTACTTTCAATAAATACGGCAGGCACTTTATTTTTTTTAATCACTTCGTTCAAACGCACCACGTCCGAGGTTTGAACATCAGCATCTGTAGATGTTCCAAGCACAGACTCTAACCGGATGCCGTAACGTCGTCCGTAGTATTGAAACGCGTCGTGGGAGGTAATGAGAATTCTCCTTGTTTGCGGAATTGCTCCTAACTTCTCCTTAATGTATTGATCCAATTCCACCAAGGCTATTTTATACTTTTCAAAATTGGCTTGATAATCTTCTGCGTGCGCAGGATCTAATTCACTAAATGCATTTTTGATGTTTTCAGCGTAGATAATCCCATTGAGGGCATTCATCCAAGCGTGCGGATCCGTTGCATTTTCGTACACCTTACTCGTAATGACGTCGACACCTTCCGTTACCAAAATGCTTTTAGCTTTGGTACCCGAATTTTCAATGAGTTCGTTTAGCCAACCTTCGAAGGTTAAACCATTTTTTAAAATCAAATCCGCACCGTTGACGAGTTGTGCGTCACGCGGAGTAGGTTCGTGTAAATGTGGGTCGCCACCAATGGGAACGATACAGGTAATACTTAAATGTGGTCCCGCAATATTGCTCGCAATGTCGGAAATCATAGAAGCAGTAGCAATTATTTTTTTCTCTGCTTGTTGAGCAAAGAGGGAAAGGGTTAACCAACAAAGTAGTAAGCTAATGGATATCTTTTTCATGAATTTTCTTTTCTAAGAAGTTCTCGTCTTTACTTCTTGAACTAATAAATTTTGGGAAACTTTGATGCTAATAACTTGCTCCTTCGTCGCGTTAACATCAAGGCGTAGCGAGTCGTCAAAATCGAATTTTTCTAATACTTCTAATTGACTTCCCAAACCTAGGTCTAGTCGGTCTAAATACTGCAAGAAATGCGCAGAGTGTTCTTGTACCCCAACGACAATCGCGGTACATCCTACTGGCAACTGGCTCAGTGGAATTTGTTTTCTGAAAGTAAACTTCCCCTCTGCATCTGGAATTGGATCGCCGTGCGGATCAAATTTTGGAAAAGCTAAATATTCATCCAAACGATCAATTAAATGCTCGGAATGAATATGTTCTAATTGTTCCGCAATATCGTGTACTTCATCCCAATTGAAGTGTAGCTTTTCTACCAAAAATACTTCCCACAAACGGTGCTTACGAATCAGGTTCGTAGCAATTTTTTGCCCCGATTTCCCTAGCGTCACACCCTTGTATTTTTCATAGTTGAGTAATTTTTTTTCCGCTAATCGCTTGAGCATGTCTGTCACGGAAGCCGCCGAGGTTTGCATCTCTTTTGCGATGGCATTGGTACTAGCTGCTTTTTTTTCTTGCTCTGATAGCTTAAAAATAGCTTTGAGATAATTTTCTTCAGTAAAAGAGAGCATAGTTAGTAGGCTATTTAAATTTATAAATGCATTGGTATTTATCGTAAATGAAAACATACGCTCGAATGGAACGGTTGTTTATGTTTGCACACTGTCAACAACTAATTGGTGAACAAGTACTTTCATGGCGTCGATCCCTTATGTAGCTCAAACCAAACGTTTACTTACCATAACAAAAGTATACATTTTTAGATTAATCTAAAAATAATACTAAGTAATGTCTAAAAACATTTAGGTGCTTGGACGAAACTGTGTATAAATGAAGGAAGGGTTTTATTTTAATTTAGGTGTTTTTGAAACTGAATAGCAAGGAGGTTGAGGAGAAAATAGCGAGGTGTAAGATCAAAAGACACCATCCGTAAGTGGTTACTTAATTTTGTCCAAGCACTTATTTTGTCACATTCGCTTCTTTTTTTATCTTCGAAGCAAATTGAACCCCTATGAAATTTTTACCCGCAGACCTGAATGCATTGATCCGATCGAGAAGATCGATTTTTCCTGCAAGTTATGTTGATCGAGAAATTCCACGAGCAATTATTGAACAGATTTTAGAAAATGCTAATTGGGCACCCAATCATCGTCATACGGAACCTTGGCGATTTAAGATTTTTACGGGTGCCGCTCGTCAAAGGCTAGGTGAATTTTTAGCGAATTACTACGAAACACACACCGCTCCCGAGAAATTTTCCCCCATGAAATTAAAGAAAACGATGAAAAAGCCACTCCAATCGGCTTGTGTCATCGCAATTTGTATGCAACGGGATCCAGCGGAACGAGTACCGGAGTGGGAAGAGTTGGCGGCGACGGCTTGTGCGGTGCAAAATATGTGGTTGAGTTGCACCGCTTACGATATTGGTTGCTATTGGAGCAGCCCCAAAGCAATACAGCTGGCAGATCAATTATTTCCACTCGCCGCGGGAGAAAAATGCCTAGGATTTTTATATATGGGATACCATCAAATGGAAGCGGTACCGGGCAAACGTACGACAGTAGCCGAAAAGTTGGTCTGGTTTGAGGATTAAAAAAACAACTTCAGTATAAAATCAAGAAGATCAGGCAGTAAAAACTGTGCTATTTATGGCATATTTAGCCGATTTTTTGTAGATAATACAAAATTGCTGTACTTTAGCCGTCCGTAAAAAACAAGTGCGGCCGACAACTCCCCTTACAGGCTGGTGTAACTGCGGCATGTTATTATTTTAATGATATCTAAAAATTCAAATAAAACAAAACGATTATGGGTCAAACAATTACTTATGCAATTCCCTTTTTTGGGCTGATTGCCCTTGCTTATACCTTTTGGAAATCCTCTTGGGTTTCTGGACAAGAAGTAGGTACACCAAAAATGGCACGAATTGCCGATAATATCGCCGACGGTGCGATGGCATTCTTGCGGGCAGAGTATAAAGTATTAGCAATCTTCGTTATTGCAGTTGCAGTACTTTTAGGCTTAACGGGTAATACACCAAACTCTTCTCCTTTAGTAGCAGTTTCTTTTATTCTTGGGGCTATTTGTTCTGCTTTAGCTGGATTTATTGGAATGAAGGTAGCCACTAAAGCCAACGTAAGAACAACCAACGCAGCGAGAACAAGCCTTGGCAAAGCACTAGAAGTAGCTTTTGCTGGTGGAGCAGTAATGGGATTGGGAGTTGTTGGTTTAGGAGTACTCGGACTAGGAACTTTATTCGTAGTGTACAGTCACCTTTTTGGTGTTGATACGGCAGAAAACGTTTCTAGAGTAATTACGATAATTACAGGGTTCTCTTTCGGAGCTTCTTCTATCGCACTTTTTGCTCGTGTAGGTGGTGGTATTTACACCAAAGCGGCAGACGTTGGAGCGGATTTAGTTGGTAAGGTAGAAGCAGGTATTCCTGAAGATCACCCTTTAAATCCTGCAACCATTGCCGATAACGTTGGGGACAACGTTGGTGACGTAGCAGGAATGGGTGCCGATTTATTCGAATCTTATGTAGGTTCAATCATTGGTACAATGGTATTAGGAGCAGCTTTTATTGGTGTTACTGGATACGAAACAACCAACGAGTTTGGTGGTTTGAATGCCGTATTGTTACCTTTAATGTTAGCTAGTGTAGGTATTATTACTTCAATTATTGGTACTTTCTTCGTGAAAGTAGCAGAAGGTGGTGATCCACAAAAAGCTTTAAACCGAGGAGAATTTATCGCCGCTATTTTAATGTTGATCGCGACGTATCTAATTGCTACTTACATATTACCAGGTACATGGACAGGTGTTGACGGATTTGAATATTCTTCAATGGGTGTTTTCTGGGCAGTAATTTTTGGTCTCGGTGGTGGTCTTTTGATCGGTATCGTAACAGAATTTTACACCGGAACGGGCACAAAACCAGTTAAGTCTATCGTTGATCAATCTGTAACTGGAGCGGCAACGAACATTATTGCTGGTTTGGGCGTAGGAATGCAATCTACTGCAATTCCGATTTTGATCTTGGCAGTAGCAATTATTGGATCTTACTCTTTCGCAGGTTTATATGGTATCGCAATCGCAGCAGTGGGAATGCTTTCTAACACCGGAATTCAATTGGCAGTAGATGCTTACGGTCCTGTTTCAGATAATGCTGGTGGAATTGCAGAAATGGCTGACCTTCCTAAAGAAGTTCGTCAACGTACTGATAAATTAGATGCAGTAGGGAACACTACCGCAGCAATCGGAAAAGGATTTGCAATTGGTTCTGCTGCTTTAACGGCATTGGCTTTATTCGCAGCATTTATTACCGCTTACAATCTTTCTCATCCTGATGCACTCGTTAGTAGCATTAGTATCACGAATCCATATGTAATGTCTTCTCTTTTTGTTGGTGGAATGTTGCCTTTCTTGTTCTCTGCCCTTTCGATGAATGCAGTAGGTCGTGCGGCAATGGATATGATCACCGAAGTAAGACGTCAATTTAAAGATATTCCAGAATTGAAAGCAGCCCTAGCCGTTATGAAGAAAAATGGCGAGAAAGAATACAAAGATTGGAATCAAGCAGATCAAAATACTTTTGATGCAGCAGACGGTAAAGCAGAATATGGTAAGTGTGTTGAAATTTCAACTGCAGCTTCAATTAGAGAAATGATTCGTCCAGGTTTATTGGCTGTTTTAGTCCCCGTAGTAGTAGGTTTTACACCCGGTTTGTTAGGACTTGGTAGCGCAATGGGTGCTCAAATGCTAGGTGGATTATTAGCAGGCGTAACGGTTTGTGGAGTATTGATGGCCATCTTCCAGTCTAACGCTGGTGGTGCGTGGGATAACGCTAAAAAAATGTTTGAAGAAGGTGTTGAGATCAACGGAAAAATGTATTACAAAGGTTCTGAACCACACAAAGCAACAGTTGTTGGAGATACCGTAGGTGATCCATTTAAGGATACTTCTGGTCCTTCTTTGAATATCTTGTTGAAATTGATGTCAGTAGTAGCGTTGGTTATTGCTCCAATGTTATAAGAAAATACTGATCTAAATAAATATTTCCAGCACCTGCTGGCAATTTATAGAAAGAGAATTCGACTACGGTGGGATTCTCTTTCTTCGTTTGGGAAGGTTGAAGACCATCTTTTGAGCCACTTCAAGCTAAGGAGTAAGGCTATTAACTCTATTCGTCGATAAAATTCGCGCCTGATACGTTATGGAATCGTTAAAATTGAGTTTGGCAGGATTATGGACGGAGTTTTTATTTAAATTAAGGTATCTTTTTAGTGGTTTTTTACGTTAAAATAGGGTAAACCAAAATATCCTACGGCGAATCTACCCCAATGAAGATTTTAAGGATAAGTTTTTAATGCAAAATAAGTAAACTAATATATATGAAAATCAGAGGACCCATATTTTTTTCGCTCCTAGCTGCAGCGCTCTTAATTGGCGCTTATTTCCCTAATACTACGGCAGATAAAGAGGCGATGTTGATGCACACAATTATCGGTGGTGTCAATCAATTGCATTATAGTCCCTTAGAAATTGATGATACTTTTTCTGAAAAAGTATTTGATCTCTATCTGGATCGAATCGACGCAAATCGTCGTTTCTTTACCCAAGAAGATTTAGCTAGGTTGAAGCCTTTTAAGAAAAACTTAGATGATCAAGCACTAGAAGGTACTTACGATTTCTTTAATCTTTCGGAAGAGTTATTCCTCAAAAAGATTACGGCGACTCAAAGTATCTATCAAGAAATATTAAGTAAGCCTTTTGATTTTGACGTCAAAGAAGAAATTGACTTGAAATTGAAAAAGAAGCCTTTCGCTAAAGATGATGCCCAACTTCGAGAATACTGGCGAAAAAATCTCAAATATGATGTAATGACGCGTTTGACCACTAAGTTGGAAGCGAAAGCAGAAGGAGATGAAAAAGTAAAAGATAAATCCTACGAAGAATTGGAGAAAGATGCGCGGGATGCTGTTCTAAAAGTATTTGACAAATGGTACGAAAGAATGGCAAAAGATCGAAGATCAGATCACCTTAGTAACTATCTAAACGCTGTGACTAACGTTTTTGATCCACACACGAGCTATTACGAAAGAAAAGATAAAGAGAACTTTGATATCAATATGTCTGGTACTTTAGAGGGAATCGGTGCGCGTTTACAATTAGAAGATGATTATACAAAAGTAAGTAGTATCGTACCTGGCGGACCGGCATGGAAAGGTAAAGAATTGAGTGCGGAAGATTTGATTATGAAAGTAGCACAAGGGGACGAGGAGCCAGTAGATGTCGCAGGATGGAGATTGGATGATGTTGTTAAAATGATTCGTGGAAAGAAAGGTACAGAGGTAAGACTTACTGTAAAGAAACCTGACGGCACGATCAAAGTCGTACCAATCGTTAGAGATGTAGTCATTTTGGAAGAAGGGTACGCAAAATCAGTAATTTTAGATTATCCCGGTACGGTAGAAAAAGTAGGTTACATCAACTTACCTCGTTTCTACGCAGATTTCAATCGCACGGGAGGAAGAAGTTGTGCTGTAGACGTCGGAAAGGAGATTGAAAAACTAAATAAAGAAAATGTCAGTGGAATCATTCTTGATTTGCGTAATAATACTGGTGGTTCTTTGAGAGATGTAGTAACAATGTCCGGTATGTTTATCGAAGAAGGACCAATTGTTCAGGTGAAAGCGAGAGATCGAAAACCAGAAGTGCTAAAAGATGTTGACCCGAAAGTACAATACGACGGTCCTCTTATCGTGATGGTGAACTCGTTTAGTGCATCAGCTTCAGAAATTCTCGCAGCAGCATTGCAAGATTATGGTCGCGCCGTGATCGTAGGTAGTAATTCTACTTTTGGTAAAGGTACGGTTCAACGATTTTTTGATCTAGATCGAGCGATCAGAGGCAACAGTGAGGTGAAGCCTTTGGGAGACGTGAAATTGACGATTCAGAAATTCTATCGGGTGAATGGTGGTTCTACGCAATTAAAAGGAGTGGTGCCAGATATCATTTTACCTGATGCTTATCACTATACTAAAATTGGTGAAAAAGAATACGAACACGCCTTGAAATGGACGGAGATTGATCCCGTAACGTATGAGCAAAACGTAACGAAGTTGGATCGTTTAAATGAAATCAAGCGCGCGAGTGAGGGTAGAGTGGCAACGAGCCCCGTTTTCAAGAAGGTATTAGAAAAAGCAAAGATTCTAAAAGATCAGGAAGATCGGACGAACTATCCTTTGTCTTTAGCCGCCTACCAAGCTTACCGAAAAGACTTAGAAAAAACTTCTGATCAATATGATGATATGTTTGAAAAAATTGAAGGATTAAAAATTCAAAATCCAGCGGTAGATTTACCTTTTATTCAAGCAGACTCTTCTCGAATTGCAAGAAACGATACTTGGATAGCGTCTTTACAGAAAGATGCTTATTTAGAAGAAACCTTGCGCATCATGGAAGATTTACAACAGAAAAAATAAAATTCGAAACTTTCGAGTTTAAAATGCGCTTCCAAACTTAGCTTGGAAGCGCATTTTTTATTGCTGCTAAGGCTATAAGTGCTCAAAGCCTCCTGCGGTAGTAGAATATTTTTCAGGTCTGAGGATAATCTTTTCCCTTAAGGTTTCTTTCCAGCGGGTATTGCGTACCTTTAGGGAACGAAAGGAAAATCTAGATAGTAATCAGCGTGACCAGGAATTTTTTTAACGCTTTTCCTTACGGTAAATCTTTGTGGAGTACTCCGCATAACTTTGAGGTTGTTTTCAAACAATTTCTTCATAAATTAAGCAGCAACGTGAATTACCTTACCTTAGAAAATGTAACTAAATCCTACGGAGAGAAAGTCCTCTTCGAAAACATTTCCTTGCACGTCGACCAAGGGCAAAAAATTGCCATCGTCGCAAAGAATGGTACGGGGAAATCTACCTTGCTCCGCGTAATCGCAGGAGTAGAAGGCTCAGAAGGGGAAAACTCGAAAATCTTATTGCGCAAAGATATTCGAATTGGATTCTTAAACCAAGAACCAGACTTTCAAGATGATCACACGATTATGGAGGCTGTTTTTGATTCTGACAACGTGATGATTCAATGTGTAAAGAACTATGAACTAGCCTTGCAACAGCCCGAAAAAGAAGAAGCGTTGCAAAGTGCGATGATGCAAATGGATGATTTGAAAGCTTGGGACTTTGAAGCGAATATCAAAGAAATTCTTTCCAAACTTAATATTAATGATCTGGATCAACAGGTTTATACCTTATCGGGTGGACAAAAGAAACGCTTGGCACTCGCTAAACTTTTAATCGAAGATCCAGAGTTCGTTATTTTGGATGAGCCGACCAACCATCTGGATTTAGAAATGATCGAATGGCTGGAAAAGTATTTACAGCATAGTCGATTGACCATTTTTATGGTGACGCACGATCGTTATTTTTTGGAACGAGTTTGTGATACGATTATCGAATTGGATGGTGGTGTGCTTTATCGTTATAAAGGAAACTACTCTGAATTTTTGGAAAAGAAATTTCTCCGAGAAGAAGTACAAGGTCGTACGATGGATCGCGATAAAAAAATGTTCGAACGAGAACTTCAATGGGTGCGGCGTCAACCGAAAGCGAGAGGGACTAAAGCCAAAGCGCGCGTTGATGGTTTTTTAGATTTAAAAGATAAAACCACTCAAAAAATTGATCGTACGAAACTACAGATCGAGATAAAAGGGAATCGTTTGGGGAGCAAGATTTTGGAAGCTCATTATATTAGTAAGAGCTTTGGTGAGCTTAAGATTGTGGAGGATTTTCATTATAAATTTAGTAAGAAAGAAAGAGTAGGAATCGTCGGTCCAAACGGAGTGGGGAAGACCACTTTTTTGAAAATGTTGACCAAACAAATTCGACCCGACAGCGGAAAAGTTGTCGTGGGAGATACCATTGTTTTTGGCTATTACACCCAAGCGGGGATGGAGTTGAAGGAAGACAAGCGTGTGATTGACGTAGTACAAGATATTGCGGAATATATTCCATTGGAGAAAGGAATGAAAATTAGTGCGGCGCAAATGCTAGAGCGCTTTATGTTCAATCGGAAGCATCAGCAAGTATACGTTTCCCAACTCAGTGGGGGAGAACGCCGTCGATTGTATCTCTTGACTGTTTTGATGGCAAATCCTAATTTCTTAATTCTGGATGAGCCGACGAATGATTTAGATATTATTACACTTAATGTATTGGAAGATTTTTTACAAGACTTTCCAGGCTGTGTGATCATCGTAACGCACGATCGTTATTTCATGGACAAATTGGTCGATCACTTATTTATCTTTGAAGGTAACGGTAAAATTAGAGATTATAACGGTAATTATACTGACTATCGAGAAGCCTCCAAAGCCAAAGAAGAGGAAGAGCGGAAGCAAGATCGATCGAAACAAAAACAAGAAGAAAAGGGGAAGGCATCCGTCGAAGTTAAGCCAGCAGAAACCCCTCGCTTAACCTACATGGAACGCAAAGAGCTAGGGAAATTGGAAAAAGAAATAGAGAAATTAGAACTCAAAAAAGCGGACATCATCGAAAAATTTAATGATGCGAACCTTTCTCCTCAAGAGATCGAAAAGCTTTCGATAGAGTTAGGAGCGGTTAAAGATAAGATCGAAGAAAAAGAATTACGCTGGATGGAACTGTCCGAATTGGCGTAGCGTAAAGTCTAATAGTTCAACTTTTTTGTATGCAATTTAGCCTTGTACAAATAATTGGTTTAATCCTTCTGGGGGGAAGTTGCCTTTTGTTGGGTGTCGGTTTTCCTGAACTGATCCGACGCATGGATTATAGTCGAGATTTATGGAGAGATGGTCTATTACTTATTTGTATTTTAGGAATTGCATGTTTCGTTACGGGAATTGCAACGTTACTCAAGAGGAAGTGGACTCGTCCCGTGATCACCGTCGCACTGTTGACCATTGGTTTATACTTCGCTTATATTTTCTTGTCAGATATGCCGAATAGTGGTAGGAAGGAATACTACTACGTCTTAGTGATTGGCTTGGTTGTTTTTACTTTATTGTTGTGTGGCATCCTCTATATCAACAATGATAAAGTGATTGCGGATTACGAAGCGGAGGAAGGGCGAAGCTTGTTGGAAGAAGATATTTTAGATCTTTAAATTTTTTAAATGTAAAAGGGAGAATTTGAAGCTTTCAAATTCTCCCTTTTGTAATCACAAAAGAAATGATCAAAAATGGCAGTTATTTTTTAGCGGCCAACTTCTTAATTTTATCTTCTAGCTCATATTCATCGCCAGCGACGTAACCACTATGCTTATCTACGATATTCCCTTCTTGGTCAATCACTAAAGTATACGGCACCGTTTGGAAGTTCAAAGCGCGCTTCAATTCTTCTTTAGCATCCGAAAGGATAGTATATTCCCACTGCTTGACATCTACCATTGGACCTACTTTAGGCAAAGCTCGAGCATTATCAATTGTAATTGCTAAAAATTCTACGTTGTATTTTTCTTGCCATTCTGGATACAAGTCAGCAACTGCATCTAGCTCTTTTTTACAAGGAGAACACCAAGTTGCCCAGAAGCTAATAATCGTAATTTTACCGTTTTTCCCAAAATCCTGAATATTGACGGTCTTACCATCTAAGGTTTTAACCTTAATGTCTGGTAAAGTATTTTGAGCGGACAATTGAGTAAAGCAACCGAGACAAAGTGCAAGTGTAAAAAATTTGAGTAATTTCATGTTGGATTTAGTTTATTTATTGAATTATTGCCAGATGCCTGACTTTTACATTATTAATATTTTCTAATTAAACAAAAAGGCTCTAATTTCGAATAATGAAACCAAGACCATGATTGTAATTTAAAGTTAAGTGAATTTCATTTCTCATGCGTATGATGGAATGTGGTTTAACTAATTTTTAACCATAATTAAGGTAAACACGACATCGAGGTTGTTTAGAAATCCCCAAAAGAAGCCTGTCTTAAATAAAAAAAACTAATCGTTTAGTTTAGCTTTAAATTTTTGAATAACTTTATCAAAACAAACGAAACTTTTAAACTGCTTATTTTTAAGCATCGCAAATTAAAAAGAATGCCAATGAAAGTCTTTAAACTACTCGTTTTAAATCTCTTATTTTTAAGTTTTTGTCAGATAGCTTACGCTCAAAACGAGGGCAACACTAATTCCTCGGGTGGTGTTTTTTCCGGCAGCCTAGAAGCGAATGGAAACTTTTTTATGACAGATTCTGCCATTGGTGCGGTCGGAACACCACAATACGATCGTCAATTATACGGTGCAGATGCTTGGTTGGACTTACGATACAGCAACTGGGGGTTTGACTTCGGTGTTCGTTTCGATATGTTTAATAACTCTAATTTATTGAACCCGATAGGTTCCTATTCCGACCAAGGTATTGGTCGTTGGTTTGTTCGTAAAAAGATTGACAAACTAGGTATATCGGCAGGATATCTTTATGATCAAATTGGCAGTGGGGTAATTTTTAGAGCCTACGAAGAAAGGCCGCTCGCTATTGATAATGCTTTATATGGTGTTCGTTTGACTTATGATTTGCTGGAAGACTGGCAAGTCAAAGCCTTTTCTGGAAAACAGAAACAGCTATTCGATTATTATGGTGCTACGATTCGAGGATTGAGCGTTGATGGTTTTTTGAGTGGAGGAGAAGAATCAGGTTGGTCGATTGCTCCGGGAGCAGGCGTGGTGAATCGAACGATTGACGACGAAACGATGGAAGGCGTTGTTAACCAAATTGCGACTTATAATGTACAAGATAGTACGGGCTTACGGTATAACTCTTATGCCATGACGCTTTATAACACCTTAACGGTCGGAAAATTTAGTTGGTACTTTGAAGGTGCCTATAAAACGGAAGATGTGATGACGAATCCACTTTTGGAACGATTGGATCGACAAGGAACTTCTAAGATTCCAGGCAAAATCGTTTTGGAAACGGGTAATGTTCTATACTCGAGTTTTAGTTATTCTACCAATGGATTTGGTGGTACACTAGAATTAAAAAGAACAGAAAATTTCAATTTTAGAACGGATCCTTTCGTTGTATTGAATAGAGGCATTATTAACTTTTTGCCACCAATGACGAGAGTAAATACGTATCGGTTGACGAGTCGTTATGCTCCCGCTACGCAAGAATTTGGAGAGAAAGCAGTGCAGTTGGATTTAAGTTATGCTTCTTCTCGTAAGTTGCGATTTAATGTGAATTTATCTAATATTACGACGCTAGAAGATGATTTATTATATCGAGAACTGTACTCAGAAGTTACCTATAAGTACAAACGTAAGTGGACGTTAATTGGCGGTTTGCAATACCAACAATACAACCAAGAGGTTTTTGAAGAAAAACCGGATGTCGGTATTTTGACGGCAGTGACGCCTTTCTTCGAAGTACAGTATAAGTTAAGTCGGAAAAAATCGATTCGCTTCGAAGCACAATATATGGATGTAGCAGAGAAAAAGGATTTTGGTAGCTGGGCTTTTGCGCTCGTTGAATTTAGCGTTGCGCCAAGTTGGTCTTTCACCGTTTCGGATATGTATAATGTGAGTCCTACGAAAAGAACAAATAACGATGATATTCATTATCCAAGAGTAGACATTTTTTATACGAAAAAATCCAATCGTTTCTCTTTAAGTTACGTTAAACAAGTAGAAGGAATTGTTTGTTCCGGAGGAATTTGCCGATTAGAGCCTGCATTTAGTGGGGTGAAAATGTCGGTTAATTCTACTTTTTAAGATAGAAGTTGTTTAAAAACTCCAAAAAGAGCTTCAACCTGCCTGCCGGTAGCGGCAGGATTGAGCAAGAATCTCTGCTTACTTGCGTGAAGGCAAAGCCTTTCTCAACTGCTTTTAGAATTATTAAACAACTTCATCGTATTTTTAACCACCACGGATTTTTATTTTAAAAGCACTAAAAAAATAAGGTATGAAATATTTATATATCCTTTCCTTAGCATTGTGTACAATGGTCTTATTTCCGGCTTGCGACGAAAGCAGCCCTGAAATTCCTTGCTTGAGTTGTGACGGTCCGACAGGTCCTGTTCCACCAGATGCGAAGAAAGTGATTATCGAAGAGTTTACAGGAGTACGTTGCGTGCAGTGTCCAGGAGGGAGTAAAGCCATTGAGGACTTGTTACTTATTCACGGAGAGCGATTAGTAGCTGTGTCCATTCATGCGGGAGATTTTGCACCGCCACTACCAGCAAGTTCGTTCGACTTTAGAACGACGGATGGCGATCAACTACTTAATTTCTTAGGACCACCAGAAGGATATCCTTCTGCTGTGATTAATCGGAACAAATTTGGGAATAATATTTTACAGCAAGGTCAAGGAAGCTGGAACAACTTTATTACGCAAGCCTTGGAGGGCGACGCAAAAGTGAATATTGATATGAGTCAATCCTACGATAGTGGCAGTAGAGAGTTGAGCCTTACTTCTACCATTACCGTTAACGAGACCTTAGAAGGCAATTATAATTACGCGGTCATGATCACCGAGAGTGGAATTGTAGATGCGCAAGATGATGCTGATCAAGGATTGATTCTAGATTATGTACACAAACACGTGTTGAGAGATATTTTGACAAAAGCAGATGGTGATCCACTTACGGAAAACTTGACGCAAGGTACAGTGGTAGAAAAACAACTTACTTATGTATTGCCTGCGGATTGGGTCGCGAGTAAATGTAATGTGATTGTATTGGTGAGTAATGCTGGTGCGACCAAAGAGATTTTACAAGTAGAAGAAAGCAAGATTACGAATTAAGATTTTGCTGCGCTTAAA
>CALFBG010000060.1 GCA_937951685.1 uncultured Saprospiraceae bacterium
ACCGGCTTAGGGTTTTCTAAAACACCTTCCTTGATCATAATGGACGCGCCACCAGGAAGCTTTTCTTCCGCTGGTTGAAAAATTAACTTTACCGTTCCTGAAAACTCAGCTCTCAAGGCTTGCAAAATCTTCGCCGTTCCAAGCAAAGACGCCGTGTGTACATCGTGACCGCAAGCGTGCATGATTCCATCTCGCTGCGACTTGTAAGGTACATCGTTCGCTTCTTGAATGGGTAAAGCGTCAATATCTGCGCGTAAAGCAATCACTTTCTCACTCTCCCCAGCTTGCGTTCCCTTAATCAATGCCACTACGCCGTGCTCCGCGCAACCCTGCTCGTAAGGAATCTCCAATTGATCCAGTTGTGCAGCAATGAAGTTACTCGTTTCCATCTCCTGATAAGAAAGCTCTGGATACTGATGGATGTGCCGACGAATATCAACCACCCTTTGGTGATTCGCTTTCGCCATTGCTTTAATTTGTTGTTTTAACATAGTCTAGCTTTTTACAAACATATATTAATTTTTGTTAATATTAAAATTATGTGCGTATTTTTATCAATCTAATGGAAGTCTTTTAGGACTAAGAAAGGTGGAAGGAAAAAGAATACTTGCGTAAAAAATACAGCGAATAGTTTATTCTAAAACTTAATTCCCTAAGTTTCCCCAAGCGTTCCAGATGATATCTAAATCTTTAGTCGTTGCGTAATCTTTAGCATACAAGAAATTGAGTCGTTGCTTCGTTTGTTGATTGATTGATTGCAATTTCAAACCGCTCGTCGTATTCAAAACCCCCGTTTTAATAACGGGCAAATCGCCATACTTAAGATCGTCCAAGCAATATCCGACCCAAGACTTCCGTCCCAAAAGAGTAGCCAAAATATTTTTAAAAAAAGACCATTTCTTTTCCACGAAAAGGAATACTAACGGAAAACTTAGCAAAAATAAAAGCGCTATGACGATATCAAATAAGCGTTTGTTGCGGCGATGAATTTTCTCCGCAATTTGAAAACGAATTTCTATCGTATATAATTCTCCCGCCGCATTTTTAGAGCTGCTGCCAATAATACTCAGACTTTCCGTGGGGACTATTTTATAAGCAATACTGTTTCCTAGATTGGTCATCCAATACATGATAGCTTGCGCACTGATATCTTTGGAGCAAAAAATAATTTCATTAATTTTGTAAATATGTACGAGCTCCGCCAGTTGATTAATATTATTCAAATAAATATCATCATCGTCAATGTCTGCGGGAGAAACAGTCCCGATAAAATTAGTTTGTACTTGTGCTTGGTGCAACAATTGCAACACCCGCTTGCTTTCTTCTTTCGCGCCGACGATTACAAGGTTCTTGAGTTGTTGTCGCCCTAAGTTAAAATTCCGATACAAATAGAAGTGCCACAATAAGCGTACGCCAATCGCCGCCACCGTTGCCCAAATCGCGCCCAGAATAATTAACACGCGCGAAGTTCGGTATTCCATATCTAAAAAACCGTAGACCGCCGCGATGAAAACGGTACCGATAAAAAATCCACGGACTAGCCGCCGAATGCTCCGATCTTCATCGTAAGCACCACTAAAAAAAGCAGCTGTCAACCAAATGCTAATGTACAAAGGAACGTTGAAGTACAAAAAAGAAGGCTCGTAGTAATTCGGATCATTAAAATAATGCGTGGCCCAATAATCTTTCAGGAAATACATCCCGACAAAAATCAAGAACGCATCGAGCACAATCAAAGCACTTTTCTGAACGAAACTTTTGAGCAAACTCAGCAAAGCTCTAAAATAAATCGCTGCTCTTAGCATTAAAATAAACGAACTGGCTTGCTCTCCTTTGAAATGCTTCTGAGCAAAAATGATCATGGCATTGTAGAAAGTCTTCACGTAATTAAGACTGCCCTTTTTAGTACTTTCCCCTTTATAGTGAATAATCTGTGTATCCGCTAAATAATAATTCTTATAGCCCGCTTGCACAATTCGATAGGAAAGATCAATGTCTTCGCCGTACATGAAAAAAGCTTCGTCGAGTAGCCCAATTTCATCTAAAACGGATTTGCGAAGCAACATGAACGCACCTGCCAAAACTTCTACCTCATGATTTTCATTTTGATCCAAATAGCCTAAATGGTAATGATTAAAAGTTTTAGACCTGGGAAAGATTTTCGAAAGGCCAAAGGTTTTGTAGAAAGCCACTGCCGGAGAAGGAAATCCTCGCTTGGACTCCGGAAGAAAATTGCCAGAACCATCAATCATCTTTACGCCTAAGCCACCAGCATGAGGACGTTGATCCATGAATTGAAGACATTTACTAAAAGTATCTTCTTCTACCACCGTATCGGGATTCAGCAGCAAAACATATTCTCCTGTCGATACTCGAATCGCTTGGTTATTGGCAATCGAAAAACCTGGATTGTGCTTATTGGCAATCAGCTTTACCTCTGGAAACTTATTGCGCACCATCGCGACGGACTCATCCACCGAATTATTATCCACTACGAATACTTCCACCGCCAAGTTTTGAGAGGCCTTTCGAACGGCGAGCAACGCTTGTTCTAAGAAGTATTTGACATTATAATTAACAATGATGACGGATAACTTCATGAAGTTGTTTGAAAATTCGAAAAGCAGTTGAGCAGCAGCCTTTTTATCCAAACCTGTCTTTTGCCCCTAGACAAATTACAACACGTTTAGAATTGGTAGCACCGCTGCCATTGCCCAAAGAGCAGTAGATTAAGAATTATCCTGTGTATTCTTGTAAGGTACTCTAGTGACAATAGATCGCCCTAAGGTCAGTTCATCCGCATATTCTAATTCACCGCCAAAAGAAACACCTCGTGCTATCGTACTGATACTAACCTCAAATTCTTGTAGTTGCTTTGATACATAAAAAATGGTTGTATCTCCTTCAATCGTCGGACTAATTGCCATAATAATCTCTTTGATTTCTCCTCCTTTGATCCGTTCGATTAGACTGTTGATATTGAGATCGCTCGGACCAATTCCCTCAATGGGAGAAATCACACCCCCCAAAACGTGGTAGCGACCTTTATACTGCCCCGTATCTTCAATCGCCATGATATCTCTGATACTTTCCACTACGCATAAGACCTTATCTTGGCGATGTGTATCGTTACAAATATTACAAACCTGAGCATCTGAAATATTATGACACTGGCGACATTCTTTGATATTGCGTCTCATTCTTACCAAAGTTTCGGCGAACTGCTCGGTGATTTGTGGGCTTTGTCCCATCAGGTGAAGCACCAAGCGTAGCGCAGTCTTTTTGCCAATACCGGGTAAACTCGAAAAAGAATCTACAGCATCTTCAATTAACTTAGAGGAAAAATTCATAGGCAAAAGAATAATTTAAAAGTTTAAAACGCAAAAATATAATTCGTGAGGTGATTGCGCTCCACGTAGGTTGATCATATCTGTTTGAAAGAAAAGGAAAAAATCATTCGACGATAAGTCGAAAAATTGAGAAAATTGAACACTGAAACGGCTTCTTTCCTACCCCTTCATCAATTAGCTTACAAATTTAGAAATAAATCGTCAATCTTTCTATTTAATACTTTGAAGTTGTTTGAAAATGATGCAAGTTAGGTGCAACTTGTAATAAGTCATTTAATTTATCTTGATCCGTCATATTCAACTCATTTTTTAGCCTTTTTTACTGGCTTTTACTTAAAAAAAATGCATTTTTGTACTTTCTCAAGGGTTCTGCGTTCAGAGGAGGTCTAAAATTGTTAGTTGTCACCAATTAATGAAAATTTAAACCGCCACTAAATACTCGATGTATGTATAAACCCTTTACTACCTAAGTTGTTTGATATTTTGGATGATAACTTTTGGCTGACTTATAAAAGCAAAATACTTGTCACTAGGAAAATTTCTAGTAAAAACAGTCCCAAAAGAATCGCTACAAAATACAAAGGAATGCAGGGTATAAAGTATCTTTATCTATCAAAATTGAAATCTGAAAATTTAAACTTGTTATGGCTGATGTAATTCGAATGCCGCGTATGAGCGATACCATGGAAGAAGGGGTTATCGTAGGCTGGCAAAAAAAAGTAGGCGACGCGGTTGAACCCGGAGATGTACTCGCAGAAGTAGAAACAGATAAAGCAACCATGGAGCTAGAAAGCTTCCAAGAAGGTGTTTTACTTTATATTGGTATAAAAGAAGGTGCGGTGCCGGTTAATGGTATCCTAGCTGTCATTGGAGAAGCAGGAGAAGATTATAAAGCCGCTTTGAGTGCCGCTGAAGCTGAAGAAGCAGGAGAAGCAAGTTCAGCAGCAGCTTCAAACAATGAAGCGCCCGCAAATGAACCAGAAACGGCGACTGCTCCGGCAAGCGAAACCCAAAATAGTGCCGCCGAAACGAGTGATCAACGCATCAAAGCCTCTCCCCTAGCAAAAAGTATTGCACAAGAAGCAGGTGTTAGTTTAGCGAGTATTAGTGGAACTGGAGATCACGGGCGTATCGTCAAAAAAGATGTAGAATCTTTCTTGCAAGGACAAGCTGTTACAGAAAAAGCTGCGCCTGCGGTACCAACGGCTACCGCTACACCAGATACCGCTAGTGTTCCTGCTTTCCGCTATCAAGCTAATGGTAGTCCTAACTATCAGGACGTTCCGGTAAGTCAAATGAGAAAAGTGATTGCGAGACGACTGGGAGAAAGTAAGTTTGGTGCGCCACACTTCTACCTAACCGTAGAAATCAATATGGACCGCGCAACGGAAGCACGCAAGAAAATCAATGAAATTGCGACTACCCGTATTTCTTTCAATGACCTCATCGTCAAAGCTGCCGCTGCCGCACTTCGACTACATCCTGCCATCAATTCTTCTTGGTTGGGAGATAAAATCAGAACCAACCACGATGTCAACATTGGTGTTGCCGTTGCCGTTGAAGATGGTTTATTGGTGCCCGTCATTCGCCATGCTGATATGAAAACGCTATCGCAAATTGACGTAGAAGTTCGCGCCTTAGCCGGAAAAGCGAAAGAAAAGAAATTACAACCCGATGAAATGACGGGAAATACCTTCACCATTTCTAATTTGGGTATGTTTGATATCGAAGAATTTACCGCGATTATCAACCCGCCAGATGCTTGTATTTTAGCAGTAGGCTCCATTATTGAAAAAGCGATCGTCGTAGATGGCAACCTAGCAGTAGGTAAAATGATGAAAGTAACTTTATCTTGCGATCACCGAGTAGTCGATGGTGCTTCGGGCGCTAAATTTTTACAAAGCTTAAAAGGAATTCTGGAAGATCCAATTAGGTTGCTCGTTTAGCGTAGCAAATGATAAATAAATAGTTATTAAAAAAGCTCAACAAATATTCGATTTGTTGAGCTTTTTTTGTGTTCTTTTGTTAAAACTATAAATTGAAAGCAAAGACTTTTTGAGGTGCTAAATGAATTCATTTGGTCAACCGAAAGGGGAATAAAAGCTTTACTAAACTTCCCCAAATAAAATCATTTAGTACCATTTGTGAAGTTGTTTTAAAATAATAAATCACATGAAAAAAACACTCGTTTTAGGCGCCTCAACCAACGAAGAAAGATACGGCAACATTGCAACCAGACGGTTGCTTAAATTCCAGCACGAAGTTGTTCCCATTGGCGTAAGAGCAGGTAAGATTGAAGGGCTAGAGATTTTAGTCGGTACTCCCAAAGTAGCAGGCATAGATACCGTAACCTTGTACCTTCATCCATTGCGGCAAGAACCTTACTACGATTATATCATTTCGCTAAAACCAAAGCGTATCATCTTTAATCCCGGAACGGAGAATCCTACGTTAATCAATTTGGCAAAAGCCAACGATATAGAACCTGTTATTGCTTGTACCTTAGTAATGCTTTCCGTAGGTAATTATTAAGCAAGCAAACCGTTTGACGCTTTTATTATTTTCTCCTAAACACTCAGACAAAAAAAAAGCTGAATCCAAAATTGGATTCAGCTTTTTTTTATTTATAAGTTAAGCAGGTTTTAGTACCCACCTTCTTTATTTCCTGAGTAGTTAGTTCCACCAGAACCAGCATTTTTCACACCACAATCTGGGCGACCCATATCTTGTTCGTTCGTGTAAGCTTTAAATTCAACTCTTCTGTTGATCATATTTCCACCGTTAGTAGGAACGATATTAGCGTTCTCACCACCCCAGTTTAATACGAATCTGCTTCTGTCAATGTTGTACTTATTTACTAAGTAATCAATGGCAGCTTGTGCACGATTGTAAGAAAGTACATCATTGTAGCAATCACCAGAAAGCTTATCCGTGTGACCAGCAGCAACGATTCTTAAGTCAGGATTACGACGCATTACTTCTGCAATGTTGTGTAATTTACCAAACTCAGAAGTTTTGATTTTGTACTGATTCAAGTTAAAGTGAATCATTGGCAAATACCAATCTACTTTGTTTACGATCGTAGAAGGTTGCATTGAACCCATCTTAGCATCGATTAACTTGTTAACATCACCTTCAGAAAGAATAGTTGGTAATTCAACTGGAGGAGCAACACCATCAGCATCAACGCTAGCGTTAGGTAAAGAGTAAGGCTCTTTATCTTTACAATCTGGTACGCCGTCACCGTCGCTATCCAAAGTGATACCTCTTGTATCTACTGGACAACCTTCTTCGGTATCTGGCTCCTGATCAACTAAATCAAATACACCGTCACCATCCTCATCGTCAAGATCAATAGCATCTAATCTTTTCTTGTTAGAAGCGATATCTTCACCAAGTAAGCTTAATGGGCTAACCCACCATAAAGGCTCAGATCTATCGTCGCTCTTCTTACCAAGATTGATATTAAATCGAAGACTAGTATAGTTAATTAAATCTTTAAATTGAGTTAAATCTTGAGTCGTTCTCCATCTGTAACCATCTAATAAGTCACCTTCGTTACCAAATACCATAGTAACCGTGTGCTCTAAAGCGATGTTGAAACGATCATTGATTTTGTATGCAAGACCTGTTCCCACAGTAGCGTGAACGTTGATTTGCATTTCGCTTTCGTCTTCTTCCGTGTCACCAGAACGACGACCTTTAGCAACTTCAGCTCTTGTTTCATAATCACCGTCAAGAATGTCTTTAACATTTTTTCTTACTTCACGACGATCTGCACGACTAGTACCTGGCTCTAAGCCATTAGCTACATCATTAAAATCGTAAGCACGATCATCTCCACCTTTAGCATCATAGAAAGTCTCAAAGAAGTTAACTCCAGGACCAGCTAAAATATACCAGTTGGTTTTTTTGATTTGATTCTTGAAGTTAAAGCTATTCAAACTCCAAACCCCAGCTACTGTTAATCCGTAGTAGTTCATTTTATAGTTATGGTACCAAGCGTTGCCACTTCCATAACCGAGATCTCTTAATACGTAGTTTGCAGCTGCTTGGCTAGTAGCAATAGATCCTGAGTTTCTTGGCTCTAAACCAATTGCTTGACCGTACGTTGCGTCGATTCTGATCGACCACGCATAATCTAATGCTCTTCGGAAGTGTAAACCTACTCCCCAACTTGGCTTTGGTAATACGTCGCCAATAACCATGAAGTGTCCAGCATGGATACCAATTTCAGATTGATGTTTTGGCTTAGCGTCTAGCTTAAGTAAGCCGCCGTTGGGATCCTCCGCCTGTTGTGCAAAACTGTATAGAGATACCCCCAGAATTAATACGAGTAGTATAAAAATTTTCCTTGTCATAGGGTTTTACTTTGATGATTAATTAAAAATTAGGTGATTTTCAAAAATTAGTTATTTAGTACTAAATCTTATTAGTACTATGTCTTATATAAATATCAAGTACAAAAGTATTGTTTTTTTTTATTGTCACAAATATTTTGACTTTTTTTCTCAAATTTTAATGCTTCTTTTCGAAAGATTTTCCTTAATGGGACGTAAATATATAATTTTTTATTAATACCATCCGAAATACAGCGCTATTTAAGCACTTTTACATTCAAATAATATTTATCAACATCCACTAAAAAACGAATTCAGCCGTAAGAAGCCTCCTTTCGCTGTTCGTCTAGGCTTTAAGGTATCAAATTTCGCTCAAGAACCTACATTTTACACAAGCTGACCGAGTACCGACCTTAATGCTCTAGTAGATATACGGGTAATTGTAGGATCTTTGGTTTTTAATTCTTCCAAAAAGTTTCTAATTATTTCCGAAACATCTCCGAAAATCGCTTCATCTGTGATTTCTGCTTCCGATTGCATCAAATAAGCAAATACTCTCGCCATACCGCAATTGGCCACAAAATCTGGAATAACGCTAATTTTTTCGTCCGTATACTTAGCCGTAGGACCAAAGAACACTTCGTCGTCAATAAATGGAACGTTTGCACCGCAAGAGATAACTTGTAGACCGTGTTCGAGCATTTCATCAACTTGGTTTCTCGTAACAATTTTAGAAGCTGCACCGGGAATAAAAATATCTGCGCCGATCGTCCAAATTCGTTCATTCGTTTCTTTAAACGAAAGCATATTGTCGCTGTATAGCTTATTACCTTTTTTATTAATAAACAAAGACTTTATTTGAGCAAATTTTAAGCCATCTTTTTCAACGATGCCGAAGTTTTTGTCGATTATACCTACAATCTTTGCTCCTGCCTTCGCTAAATAAAATGCGGCAGCGGAAGCTACATTGCCCCAACCTTGAATAATCACCCGCTTTCCAGTCAACGGCTGGTCTAAAAATAAATCATAAAAATGCTTAACGGATTCTGCTACACCAAAACCTGTAATCATATCTGCCACTACATACTTTTCGGGAGCATCCGGTACATAATCCAAATTATTTACCTCCTTAATACAGCCATTCCGCAAATTATTGATTGATCTCAACTTCGCACCTTTACTTAATTGAAGGTGACCGTTAACGACTCCCTCTTGCGGGTGCCATAAGCCTAAGTCCTCAGTGATCGGTATAACGTCTTTGACTTCATCGATGTTCAAATCGCCCCCCGTTCCGTAGTAACTTTGCAAAATCGGTAACACTGCTTTATACCAACGTTTCAATACTTCGTCTTTGCGTGGATCATTCGGATCGAAGTTAATTCCTGACTTAGCGCCCCCAATTGGCGGTCCACAAACGGCAAATTTAATTTCCATAACCTTAGCCAACGAAACAACTTCTTCTTTGGTTAATCCTTTTCGCATTCTCGTCCCACCGCCTGCGGCACCATTTCGGAGAGAATTAATTACAATCCAACCTTCCGCGTCAGTTTCTTCATCAGACCATTCAAAAACGATCGTAGGTCTTTTTTCTTTATACTTGTTTAAAAGTTCGTCCATTATATATGACTATTTAAGTTAAAAAAGGTAATCATTTCTACGCTTCTATTTTGCAAATAAAATTAATTTGCTAACTGCGACGGATTCCCTACTTTAACTAGAATGAAAGTAATGCTAAATCTAAAGTGTTTCTTACTTTTGTGTGAACGAAATTCACACTTATGTTAGATAACTGGCTTCGCCCTCTAGATTCGCAGCAATTTAAGGATTTTATTAATTATACCGAGCATCAATTTGCTAATCGTATAATTATTTACAAAGATGAACTCCCTTCCTTGGCCGAAGTTGATGCTGCCATCATTAGTATTGACGCTGACGAAGCCTTACCGATTCGCCAAAGTCTATACGCTAAAATGTACGCCTTTTCTACCCTAAAAGTTGCTGATCTCGGTAGTGTTCGTAAAAAAGATCCTTTATTTATTATTCCAATCATCAAAGAATTACTGGAAAGTAAGATCATTCCAATCATTATTGGTAATAGTGTGGAGTTAACGCTTCCTCATTATCAAGCCTATCAATTTCAGAATCTTGTGAACCTTGTCAGCATAGACGAAAAAATTCGTTTAGCACTTGGTGCAGAAACTCCCGAAGATTATCTCAATGATATTTTACTTTCCAAAAAACCAAGATTATTCAACCTCGGAATCATTGGGTATCAAACTCATTTTGTGCCCTACGAAACGGTACAATACCTCAATGATCATAATTTCGACCACTTCCGCTTGGGTAATGTACGCGCCAGCATCATGGAAATGGAACCTATCATTAGAGATGCAGATATGATGAGTTTTAATATCGCTGCGCTTAAAATGTGTGAAGCCCCCGGACAAAAAGCACCGACGCCTAGTGGATTCTTCAGCGAAGAAGCTTGTCAAATTACACGCTACGCCGGAATGAGTGATAAATTGACTTCCATTGGTTTCTACGGCTACGATCCTAGCAAAGATAATAATGACCAAACGGCACAGGTCATTGCCCAGTTGATTTGGTATTTTCTAGAAGGATTGAGTAATCGCAAGCATGATTATCCTGCTTCGTTGGATGGATTGACTGAATATATTGTAGGTTTTAAGTCTCAGAATTATACGCTTACCTTTTGGAAAAGTAATCGGTCGGGGCGTTGGTGGTTGCAGGTTCCTTTTCGCACCAAGAAAAAACACAAAAGACACCGTTTAATTCCTTGTTCTTACCAAGATTATCAACTGGCTTGTCGAGAAGATTTTCCAGATCGTTTATTAAATGCCTTTAAACGTTTTTCTTAGCCCTTAAAATTATAGGCAGTTCCAAAAATACCAAGCGAGTATTAGAACCTATTGTTTAGGTAAGCACTAATTGCTCTAGAGCGATTCCCCGAGAACCTTTAATTAAGATCAGAC
Organism: uncultured Saprospiraceae bacterium; assembly: GCA_937951685.1. GTDB lineage: Bacteria > Bacteroidota > Bacteroidia > Chitinophagales > Saprospiraceae > CALFBG01. The sequence continues at coordinate 10,684 of CALFBG010000060.1, forward strand.
TATTTTGAATCACTTGCTGAGCATACCAAGCGTTCAGACTAGCCACATCTGCAAATTTTTCGGTTGTGGGGAATCCTTCTAAATTAGAAAATATCTTTCCCACCAAAATTATCCGATCAATTTTTAAAGACAAACAATAGTCAATCATCAAGCGGTGTTCTACTTCACTGTATATGCCCAACTCTAACATATCTCCCAAAATAGCAATTTTCGTCGTTGCTTGCTGTGCCCCAAGATTTGCTAAAGCGTGTCGCATACTTGTAGGATTCGCATTGTAAGCATCTAGAATATAAACATTACTTCCTTTTTCTACCCGCTGCGAACGATTATTCGTCGGATGGTAATCCGCAATCGCTTTTTTCATTTTTTCGGTAGGTACTTTAAAATATCGACCTAAAGCAATCGCCGTCATAATATTATTGAAATTATATTTTCCGATCAATTGTGTTTGCAAAGTTTCTAGGGTCCCCGTTGTTCCTAAAAAAGCAACTTTTAGATAAGGGTTTGCTTCGAGGTAAACGGTTTCGTAGCCATAATGATCTGGACTGGGTGATTCGCTAATGAAATAAGGAATGCGTTTTGAATACGAACCCAGTAATTCCGGTAAAAATGCTTCGTCTTGATTGATAAAAATAACGCTCTTATTTGCTTTTAAATAGTCGTACAATTCTCCCTTCCCTTTTTTGACGCCTTCCACACCACCGAAACCTTCCAGGTGTGCTTTTCCAATATTGGTAATCAGTCCGTGCGTGGGCGCGGCAATATTACATAGCACTTTAATTTCGCCCTGATGATTAGCACCCATTTCAATGACGGCAACTTCAGTATGTTTGCTCAAACTCAAGAGTGTTAAAGGCACTCCGATGTGGTTATTCAAGTTTCCTCGGGTAAAATGCGTTCGATAATGGCTACCCAGCACGGAACTCACCAATTCCTTAGTCGTTGTTTTACCATTACTCCCCGTGATTGCGATGACGGGAATATCAAATTGCTTGCGATGATAATGTGCTAAGGCCTGTAAACTCGCTAACCCATCTTCCACTAATAAATATTTTTCTCCAGCTACCACTTGAGCATCATCTACAATAGCGTAGCTCGCACCATCCCTTAATGCTTGCGCGGCAAAACGATTGCCATCAAAATTTTCTCCTTTCAAAGCAAGAAAAATACATCCTGCTACGATCCGGCGACTATCCGTAACGACTTGAGGATGTCGCTTAAAGTAAGCATATAGCGCTTCAGTTGATAAGGTCTGCATAGGCTAAGTAAACAATTTACAGGGTAGAAAATGTTCTAAATATATAAGTGCTTGGACAAAATACGGACAAAAAAAATCTCCACCTTTAATCCGTAGATAAAAGTGGAGATTTTTTTTGAGGAATGCACGAAAGTGCCTTCAAATTAATGGTTTTGACGCAAATTATTTAAACTTACGCTTTACTTTTTTACGTCTAGACTTAAATTTATTTCCTCCGGAGTCTTCATTTCCAGAAGGACCACCTGTTCTTGTCATCGCACAACGGAATCCAATGGTACGATCTGCTTTATCTTCTTCTTTGAATCTTCTTGATCCTGGTGACATCCACCAAGCTCGATCTGCCCACGAACCACCTTTGATTACCCGTGATTTATCACTGATTAAAGTAGTTTTACCGTAGCTATAGAAAACTTCAGATTCTTTATCACCATCTAAGTAGTTATATACTTGACCTCTTTTGTAGTTTTCTCTCGTTGCAACCTCATCATCTTCTACAACTCTGTATCGGATACGACCTAAACTATCTTTCTCAACGGGAGCACCGTTTTCGTCTAATTCTTTCGCTTCGAATTTACCACCACGATAAGGGTTCAAATCGTGATTTTCAACATCTCGTAAGGTTTGATTCGTCAATGGTCGATAAAGATCCATCGTCCATTCGTTGACGTTACCAGCCATGTTGTATAAACCAAAATCATTTGGCAAATAAGATTCTACGGGAGCAGGAATGTGAGCATTATCATTAAGCTTGCCCGCCATACCCATGTAATCTCCTTTTCCTCTCTTAAAGTTGGCTAGGATTTCACCTTGATATTTATTTCTTTTTTGGAAACGAACCGTATTACCATTCCAAGGATAAATTCTTCGATCGGTAATTCTTTCATCTTTAGCAGAAGCTTGGTTTCCCTGTAGTGCTAAAGCAGCATATTCCCATTCTGCTTCCGTTGGTAAACGGTAAGAAGGCAACATGATACCATCTTCAAAACGTACTGGACGTTCGCCACCAGTCTTTAAGTCCTTCAAGTTCTTTCGAACATCTCCTTGGTACTGACCAGCGAGATAAGACTCCGTGTTAAAGTTATCTTCGTCTTTTTGTTCTTTATTAAGATTGAGGATACCTCTTTCGATCAGGATCATTTCGTTTACTCGATCCGTTCTCCACTTGCAGAACTCATTGGCTTGTAACCAACTTACCCCTACTACTGGATAATCATTGTAAGAAGGGTGTCGGAAATACGTCTCAACGAATGGTTCGTTGTAAGACAATTCCTCTCTCCATACCAAGGTATCGGGTAATGAGTTAAGATATACTTCTGGGTACGATTCGCCAAAAACGCGATCGATCCAATATAAGTATTCTTTATAATCGACGTTAGCAATTTCAGTTTCGTCCATGTAAAAAGAAGAAACGGTAACCCTTCTAGGAATCGCGTTCCATTCGTAGATTACATCTTGGTCGGTCATTCCCATCGTGAATGTACCCCCTTCTACTAATACAAGATTTGGTCCTGTAACTTGACCTTCATAATCTGGTTTCTCAAACCCTCCCCATTTTTCATCGTTATAGTTCCAGCCGGTGGTAGCAGATTTCTCTTTTTTCCCACAAGAGCTTAGAAGCATTAATGAAAGGACGAAGATTGAAGATAATTTCAACAATTTTTTCATTGCTAATTTTGATTTTAATTTAAAATGACCAACAAATATAGTGAAAAAATCAAATTTTATGAACCATTATATTGGATATTGGTTCATTAGAGCAAATTCAATGCCTTTTTGCTAAAAACTTTACTTTTTCTATATAAATTTTCTCTGATATTTATCTAAACAATTTGAGGCAGTCGTTGTAGTCTACCTTATATGGCTTTTCTAAACTGATAGAAATCGAAATTTCGTGACTTCCGCCAGTTCCGCCTGATTCTTGGGCGAGACCAGAAACCGTCATATCGTAACTATATCCTATTTTATACATTCCTTGATTAAAGCCCAATTGAAAAATTGCGGCGTCCGAATTTCCAAATGCGTGTCGATACCAAACTCCTCCGAAAACGTAAGCGACATTTAAGTAGGCTCCTACGTTGATTTGTCCAAAGTCTCCTTGCTGGATAAACATTGCATTTGGTGATATAAACGTACCGGGTCTGCCTTTATTGCCTTCGGCTAAGGTTATCTCTGCCCCGCCGTGCAAGGTAAATCGCATGGGTAATCCTCCGTTCAAGTTATCGTTTATGCCTAGTAATGCTTCGTTGGGTCTATTTAAATGTTTAATAGATAAACCACCGTAAAAGATCGGGCTATAAAAAAGAAGCCCCGCCGAAACATCGAAATAAGTTTTGGTTAAGTCATCCGGTCGAACCTCTTCGGTTGGATAAGGAGTTCCTCCCGGAGAAGTAGCTCCAAATTCTCGATCCAATTGATCAAAAAAGACCAATTGATCCCAGTTGAGTCGCGTCTGCACCGCACTAGCTTCAATACCGATTTTAAGGAAAGAATTTTTTTGTACCTGAACGCGGTAAGAATAAATTCCGCTGACTTTATTTGTTTTTAATAAACCTGCTCCCGCATCATCTGATACCAAAAGTAAGCCAATGCCACTATTTGCTGAAGTGATAAATTGATCATAGGAAGCAGCATACGTTACATAAGCATTTAAGCTAGGCCATTGATTTCGGTAATTCAGGGTAAAGTGAGGTGCATTTGTATTCCCTGCGAGGGCAGGATTAAGTTGAAGTGGTGCCGCATAAAATTGACTAAAGATTGGATCTTGAGCATTTAGTGTAGTCACGCAAAAGCACAGTAAGCAGAAAAAAAATATTTGTCTTCTCATTGACTAATTATCATTATTAATTACAGGATAAAAGGCTTAAGTTTGTTATACACTATAATAAGGAGTAATTCCAATCTTTAGGAAGCAATAGAAATAGTTTCTTAACGTTTCTATAACTATAAAATCGTGGCATTTATTACTAGATGTTCTTTTAAAACTCGAAATATGTTTAAGTAATAAGTTTTTTCTTTAATCTGACGCTTCCATTTAATAGCTACAAGGGAAAGTAACGAAATAGAGCATCCATTTATTACTACTCGATACTACTTAGAATTTCCGAACATCTTTACCGATTCTGTTCAACAAAATACCAAATTTTACACAATATATGAAGAATATATGTATTTCTCTTATACTTTTGGTGGTGTTAAATCCGCTATTGGCTGACATTCCGGGGATTATTAGCAAAACGCTAAATTGGGACGAACAATATATTCTACACAATCCAACTGGTAATTTTGAAACTAAGATTTTGAGCTTCGAAGGTGCCATTTACAACCCACAACATCCTTCCCTACCTATTTTTCAAGAAATTTTTGAGTTGGATCAATATGGTAGCTTCGACGTAACACTCGTAGACGCACAATTTGAACCATTAGACAAAGCGGCTTCTCCCGATGATCTTTTTCTGGAATCGGATATTACCATCAATACGTCCGTCGAAACCGACCGTAAACGGTATACAGGAAAAATATTCTTTATTCCTATCCGTAAGCTTAATGGTCGCTACGAAAAACTAGTTTCCTTTTCGCTCCGAGTTCGCTTCACGCCTCAAGCTAATCCAATCAGCAGTGTTAGCCGGGGACCTAATACCTATAATTCGGTGTTAGCCGATGGAGATGTTTATAAAATTGCAATTCCTAAATCTGGAATATATAAAATTGACCGTAATTTCTTAGCTAGTGAACTCAACATTAATGTTGGCAGCATAGATCCTCGTCAAATTAAAATTTATGGTAATGGCGGTGGTTTATTACCCGAATCCAACGATGATTTCCGCTTTGACGACTTAACAGAAAATGCAATTTGGATTGCCGGGGAAGGAGATGGAAGCTTTGATGAGAATGATTACATTCTATTTTATGCAGAAGGTGCCGACAAATGGGTTTATAGAAATAATGACTACTTCTACGAAAGAAATATTTATGACAACAACAATTTTTACTTCCTTAAAATAGATGGTGCCACGGGAAAACGCGTAAGCACTCAAGCGAGTCTTAACAATACAACGTATACCACCGATGCTTTTGATGCGTACGTCCGTTACGAAGAAGATCGAGTCAATTTGCTAAGTTGGTTTACCAACGCACAAGGTTCGGGTAAACTCTGGTTCGGTGATCATTTCAATACTACTCGAGAACGCAGCTACAACGATATTTTCAATTTCCCCAATCTGATTACTTCCGAAAATTTACGTATAAAAACATCCTTTGCCGCGCGAAGTGCTAACAGTAGTCGCTATACCGTGCAAGTAGGAACGAACACCTTTAATAGCAGCAATATTTCTAGCGTAAACGTAGATGATCACGAAAGAAGTTTTGCCAGAATAGCAAGCATTAATACTAATTTCACAAGTAACTCGCCTACTATAAATGTTACGATAACTTATCCAAGTACCGGAGATGGTACAAATCAAGGATGGTTGGACTACATTGAGATACAAGCTAGAAGAGGCATTCGATTAGAAGGCAATCAATTGCGATTTAGTGATTTGCGTAGTTTGGCTCAAGCAAGTACCACTTTTCAGGTTAGCAATGTGAATAGCAATACTTTAGTTTGGGATATTAGTGTACCCACAAATCCTAAAATACAAGAAGTAAATACTAGTGGTAATAGCTTAAGTTTTGGGGTTTCCACGGAAAATCTCCGAGAATTTATCGCTTTTAACCAAAACGCTAATTTTGCGGCACCCGTTGCCGTTGGAAAAATAGAAAATCAGAATATCCACGAAATTAATGATCCACATCTGGTAATTATTTACCACAGAAATTTTGAAGCAGCCGCGCAATTATTAGCCGATCATCGTGCTCAGCATAGCCAGATTAAGGTAGCAATCGTTCGCGTTGATCAAATTTATAATGAATTTTCCTCGGGTCGACAATCTCCTACCGCCATTCGCGATTTTGCGCAAATGATTCATAGTCGTACCGATAACTTCCGCTATTTATTATTGATGGGAGATGGTTCTTTTGATTTTAAAAATATTAATAAACTAGATAACAACGAGAACTTCATTCCAGTATACGAAACCAATCAATCGCTTGAGCCTATTTATGCTTTTCCGTCAGATGACTACTACGCTTTGTTGAGTCCAGGAGAAGGAGCGAATCTGCAAGGCGCTCTAGATATTGGCGTAGGTCGAATCCCTGCTAAGTCTTCTTTGGAAGCGATGAACGTTGTAAAAAAGATTATTAACTACGACAAAAACCCGAACACCAGAGGCGATTGGCAAAACCGAGTAACTTTCGTTGCCGATGACGAAGACGGCGATCGACACATTAAAGATGCCGACCGAGTCTCTGATATTATTGATACCGAACATAAAGGATTCAATATCAATAAAATTTATCTCGATGCGTTTGAGCAGGTGTCAACACCAGGTGGAGAACGATTCCCGAAAGCAACCGAATCGCTCAATACCAATATGTTTAAAGGACATTTAGTTGTCAATTATCTTGGTCATGGTGGTGCCAAAGGTTGGGCCCAAGAGCGGGTCTTAACGGGAAGCGATATTTCGAGTTGGGAAAACCCTGACAAATTACCCCTATTTGTAACGGCAACTTGTTCTTTTGCGGGATACGACGAACCAAATTTATTGACTGGTGGAGAGCAAGCCTTATTGAAAGCCGATGGCGGAGCAATTGCATTATTTACAACGACCCGTGCTGTTTTCTCCGGAGCAAATTTACGCTTAACGGAAGCAGTGTTTGATACTATTTTTGATAAAAATATTTTAGAAATCCCAAGTATTGGAGAAATTTTGAGAGCTGCTAAAAATAAAAATTCGGCAGATACGACGGGCACCAACGCAAGAAAATTCACTTTGCTTGGAGATCCTTCCATGCAATTGGCCATTCCAAGATACAACGTAGCAACAACGATGATCAACAATAATCCGGTTACGCTTGTTTCTAGCGATACCATTGGTGCCTTGCAAAAAGTGACGATTGCTGGTGAGATTAGGGATTTAAACGATCAGTTGATAACGGACTTTAACGGAAAGGTATATCCAACGATTTATGATAAAAAAATATCCATCACGACCTTAGGGCAGGACTCAGGTAGTTCCCCTATTGATTTTAAATTACAAAAAAGTATTATATTTAAAGGAACAGCCAGCGTTGTCAATGGTAAATTTGAGTTTAGCTTTGTCGTACCAAAGGATATTAACTACACTTTTGGAGCAGGAAAAATCAGTTATTACGCCGAGGATGGAGACCTCAGAGATGCCACAGGTTATTACGACCGCATCATCATAGGAGGAACCTCTGACGCAATCCTAGCGGATAATGAAGGACCGATGATTGAAGTTTTTATGAACAACGAAGACTTTATCTCTGGCGGTTTAACGGATGAAAATCCAACGCTTTTTATTAAGCTATCTGATGATAATGGTATTAATATTGTTGGTAACAGTATTGGTCACGATTTAACGGGTATTTTGGACAATGACACGAAGAATACTTATATTTTAAATGACTTTTACGAAGCGGCCTTAGATGATTATACTAAAGGAGAAATAAAATATCCATTATTCGATATTACGCCCGGATTGCACCGCGTTTCGGTAAAAGCTTGGGATGTAGCGAATAATTCATCAGAGTCGAGCACAGAATTTGTGGTAGCGAATACGGAAGATGTAGCACTAGACCATGTCCTCAACTTCCCGAATCCTTTCACAAACCAAACGTCCTTTATTTTTGAACATAATTTGCCAGACCAGCTACTAGATGTTCAAATTAGAATATTTTCAGTGAGTGGACGCTTGGTCAAAACGATTGAAGAGCAAGTATTTGCCAACGGTTATCGAGTGACGAGAGATCAAATTTTATGGAATGGAACGGACGAATACGGAGATGATTTGGGGAGAGGCGTTTACCTCTATAAAGTAAAGGTCAGATCTGGAGATAATCCGACCTTAGTTAAAGCTTACGAAAGTGAATTTGAAAAACTTGTTATTCTAAAATAGACAGTTTTAATATTTGAAGTTGTTTTAAATAGATCTTAATATTTACACCTGGCGGTCGGCAGACAAGTTCAATTTCTAACATCATTTTAAAACAACTTCATGGTATTTTCAAGAAAATATAGAAAAGACCACAAAAACGGTAGCGCTCAGTAAACAAAATTATGGGATTATTATAGTGGTAAGACACAATAAGTTCTTTAACAAATCATTATATTTGCAGAAATTTCTCGAAAACAGTTAATGACATTATGAAAAAAATATTCTATTCTCTAATATTAACGACAGTATGTTCCATGATCACGTTTGATGCTTCGGGGCAGTTCAGTTTTGACTGTGAAAATGGGCAACATCCTGTAACGGGAGAAGACTGTGTAAATACCATTATTACAGCTGTGCCATTTTTACGTATTGTCCCAGACGCTCGATCCGGTGCGATGGGTGATGTAGGAATTGCGATTTCACCTGATGCTAACGCCGCTCACTTCAACTCTTCGAAGTTAGCTTTCGCAGAAAAGGATTTTGGTGTATCTGTCACCTATACGCCTTGGTTACGTGCCTTGGGGCTACAGGATGTCTATTTGGCCTACCTGACAGGGTACAAACAAATTGATAAGTTGCAAACGGTAAACTTTGGTTTACGCTACTTCTCTTTAGGTAGTATTTCCTTTACGGATGACAATGGTCAACCTTTAGGAGATGGTCGTCCAAACGAATTTGAGATTAACTTAGGTTATTCTCGACAGTTGACAGAAAAGTTTGCCGTGGGAATCAATGGTAAATTCATTTACTCTAACTTGGCTTCTGGTCAAACCTTAGGAGATGTAGAAATTACACCGGGTACTGCCGGAGCCGCAGATTTCTCTTTTACGTACAAAACACCAATTCAGTTTTCTGGCAACAAGACCAACTTGACTGTTGGTTTAGCGGTAACGAATTTAGGAACTAAGATTTCCTATACAAATTCGATCAACAAAGATTATATTCCTGCGAATTTAGGATTAGGGGCAGCATGGGAATTTCAGATTGATGACTATAACTCTTTCACTTTTGCAATGGATATTAATAAGTTATTAGTACCTACACCAACAAACGAAGATAGTGACGGAAACGGTATTCTAGATTACAAAGAAGAATCTATGTTTAGCGGTGTTTTACAATCTTTCGGTGATGCACCGGGTGGTGGCGCAGAAGAATTGAAAGAATTAATGTACTCCATTGGGGTAGAATATTGGTACGATAAGCAATTTGCCGTAAGAGCAGGTTACTTCACCGAGCATAGATCAAAAGGAAATCGTAAATTCTTTACGGTTGGATTGGGGCTTAAATATAATATCTTCGGTCTAAACTTCTCTTATTTGGTACCAACTACCAATCAGAGAAATCCTTTGGATAATACTTTACGATTCTCTTTATTATTTGATATGGATGCCTTGAGTGGTAGTGATGATGAATTACCGGTAAACTAGTTTACGGTAAAGCTTCCATAGAAAAGCGGAATTTGGCATGACCAAATTCCGCTTTTTTTATGCGACTAATTTTATTCGCAAAAAAGGTTTCTTATAGAAGTTGTTTTAAAATAGATCTTAATACCTACACCTGCCGGCAGGCAGG
>CALFBG010000061.1 GCA_937951685.1 uncultured Saprospiraceae bacterium
TTAGCGGAGGCTTCCTAGTGCAAGAATATCATTTTCTGGATTTTGCTTTTCCCCGTTTTCGTTTGTAGATGATAATAATATACACCTGCTTGGTAAGCAAGATCACTCGCTCGCAGCGTTACTTCATGCCAACCCAACGGATACTGCCCACGTATTTGCTTCATGAGTTTACCCGCAGCATTATAAATATCTAATTGAATCTCCGTGGCTTCCCCTAATTCAAAAGCAATTGTAGTCTGCTCATGGAAAGGATTAGGTGTATTTTGCAATAAGCGTACGGACCGCATCGCAACTTCTTGCCCTTTAAATTGTAGCTGTACTGCTTGTAATGCTTCTAGCTCAAAATTACGGTCTCCCGCGTAAGCTTCCGAAACTAACATCTCCGAGTTGATCCATAATGCTTCCCGTAATCGAATCCTCTTTTTTGATTTCAATTTAAGATAAAACAAAATAGGATTTTCCTCAAGCAAAGTTGAACTCATCCGATTCCAACTAAAGCCTAACGTACCTTGTGCTTGTCGATGCCAACCAAAATTATATCTGCCAATATCTGCAATCGTCCCCGTTTCTATATCCACGATCTCTATTGCATCCGCCGGAAAGCCCAGCGTAAATTGACAACCTAGAATTTTAGAAAATTCATTCGCGTATACGGGCACTAAATATTCTTCCCCTACTTGTAGCAATTGATCTTCTATCTCCAAGCGTAGTGTTCCTTCCGTATTTCTAACGGCTGCCGCTCCCGTCAAAGCGTTTGGATTTGCGGAGCAATCAATATCCCCAACTTTGATCCCAATAAAATCAGAATTATTCAGATTCTCGTACAAGCTATTAATCGAGAAGGATTCTGGAAAAGTATTTTGAAAAGGATTCGTAGGATTTGGAAAAACGTAACTCGATTCTACAAATCGCCAAGAAGTATTATTTGGAAATTCTAAACTTAGAAATAAAATGAATTTTCGTAGATCAATCACATCAAAGATCGAAATATGCCCAGATCGATTCACATCCGCCGCAATCTGCTTATAAGGAGAGTCAATATTTTCAATGTGAAGCAAATGTTTCGTAATAATAATTAAATCAAAAGTCGTAATGCCATTCCGAGGAAGCGTATCCTTTCTGGGTGTAATGGTAAAATTACCACCAGGGACCAATTCTTCAAAAGTGTACTGTCCCGAAAAATCCGTGGTTACTTGATTGGTCTCATCTCCACTTAGATTAAATTCTACGCCCGCCAGTCCTACTCCATTTGCATCTTCTACCCCACCCGAAATATTAACCGTTGGACAATTTCCTCCGTTATCTTGTATTTCTACTACCGTTACACAGGTAGCCGTATTGCCAGCTTCGTCCGTCACCAATAAACTGACATTTTGGAAACCAACGTCATCACAATCAAAACTAGAAGGTTGAACCTCAAAGCTTAAATTTTCTGGTGCCGAACAATTATCCATACTCCCATAATCCAGCATTGCCGAGGTCAATTCGACGGTACCGCCTTCCGTGAGATTCGCCACCAAGCCCGTAATACAAATCACACTCGGATTAGTCCGGTCAACCACGGTGACTTGTATTTCGCAAGTACTGATATTACCACACTCATCCGAGACTTCATACTCAACGAGGTGTACCCCAACTGGATATATTCCACTCGCATCCGCCGTAGCTTCCTCCGCGTAAGGACTATTATTCGTAATACTCAAATTAGGGTTACAATCCATCCCCGTGACTGGAGCAATAGTCACGTAAGTCCCCGCACAATCATTTGCGTAAGCCTCTACCGTTATATTTTCCGGACAATCCACAACTGGAGCTTCATTATCTAAGACTCTGATAATTTGAGTGTAAGTCCAATAACCTTCATTCGTACCACTGTTTGGATCAAAACTACACCATTCTACTACTACCCAGTTACGCAAAATCGTGTAGCACGCAGGTGCCGCAAGGTTAAAAAAGTTATCTGTATGGCTGATCCCAACATCTTTGCAGGTTCCATTCATGATTATAGGCGACCCCGTAATGCTCTCCTCCACCGACGTACCGCAAGTATAGCTAATAAACTCCGGCGGAAATTGCACCGTCATGGGATTAGTATCCTCTAGGTAAATCCACTGCGTGCAAATCTGTTCATTGCCTTCTGTATCTACTGTCGTCCACGTTCGTTCAACGCTCCCTGTATTACAGGTATTAAGGTTGAGTTGGTCGGTAAAATAAATCGTATCAATGCTACAATTATCCGTACTTGTTGCCACGCCCGTTAGTCCTAAATCTTCGTAATCTTCCACACAAGCAATCGTTACGTCTGCCGGGCAACTAATCAATGGATAAATATTATCCGCCACTTGTATCGAACTACTACAGCTGCTAAAATTACCGGCTGTATCATAAACCCTCAAGTGAACTGGAATTGGCGAAGCCGCTATATCTGTACAATCAAAACTTAGAAAAGGGGTGAAAGTTACACCGTCTCTACTCAATTCAAAATAATCAATTCCACAATTGTCGGTACTAGCGCTATTCACCGCAGTTGGTAGTAAAATGGCTGTTCCGATATTCGTTAAACTGATCTCTAAAGTTTCCGCGCAAGCGGCTAAAGGCGTAACGTCGTCAACCACCGTAATCGTCATCTGACAAGTATCTTTATTGCCACATTCATCCTCGGCAATGTATGCCACGTTATGGACACCAATGGGTACCTCATCAAAAGGACCATAGCCATTTCCGAAAGCCCAACTTGGTACGATCGTCACACTAGAACAATCATCCGTCGCACTAGCTGCGGGTAAATTAATCGTCGCACCACAAGTAGAGGAAGTCGTTCCAACCACAAGATTGGCAGGACAGCTTAACACAGGAGGCGTTTTATCTTTCAATTTTATCAATTGTACATCTACGACAAACTCACCGTTGCATTCGTCTAATAATGTCCAAGTTCTCAGAATATTGACACTATTAGGAGAGCAAGCTGGTAAGACTTGATCCGAAGAAGAAATTAAAAGTTCGCAATGCGTTGAATTTGTTAATAGCATACCAGCTAAACTTGGTGCACCAGTAAGGCTGAAGTCACTTGGATCATCCAGACAATCTAGCGATGGACTTTCTACGTCGTCGCGATTGAGTGGCAACATAATATCATTTAGCGTGGCCCTTTTGAAATATATGTTTTGCACACACACCCCCGTATTACCAGCGTCGTCCGTTACACTCCAAGTTCGTTCTATACGACTCGTAATAGAATCTCCTCCTTGATTCGTAAAACAAGTCAAATCGTAAAAGACATCTGTATAACTCAGATCATTCATATCTAAGTTACTACAATTATCTACGACGGTTGGATATCCAATATCTTCGGGAGTCGCCGACTCAATGCACCAAATGGTTGTATCTTGACAAAGGATATTTGGTGAAAAATTATCGCTTAGTATAATCGTTCCCCCACAAGAGTTGCCAGTAAAAATATTAACAATGCTATAGTTCAGTATTTGACCGATTTGGCTACAATCAAGTACTCCAAAGAGCGGCGCTCCATTTTCATCTGTGATTGCTAAGCTAAAATCAGCTGGATCGCAGGCAGGATTAGCAAGCCCCAACTCAACCGTAATCACCGCTTCTCCACTACTACCTAAAGCGATACTCAATGCCGAATTGCAAACTGGTGTACATTGCGCCTGTAGTTTAAGATTTGTTGCTAGTGTTAGCAACAGGAAAAGTACTGGTAGAAGACTAGGCCTCCACAGTACAATACGTTGAATCGAATTCCAATATGTTTGATGACGCAACTTAAGCATACGATCTCATTGGACTATATTTACTACATAGATTTTTATAAGTACTTATGTTCTAACTCACTTTCTCTTTTCAAAAATTTATGTTCAAATCATTTGCATTACGCACTAATGAAATTTTCAAATACCAGATTCCTCATCAGCGAATACCATGATGAAATTTTCTAGTGTAAGTAAAGCCTTTCGGCTAAACAACCTTATTTACAAAGAGGGTAAAACCATATCATGCGAGAGGGAGTGCATGAACAACGGGGGGCAAATAGTATTTTCTCAGGCAGTTTTTTACAAAAAACTTAAACTTCATTCCCGAAAAGAGTCAACTATTCGTAGACTATAGATCAAGTATCAAGCCGATTTCTAATTTTTAAGAAAAATCTAGCCTTTCCGGCTAAAAATCTAAGAATATGTCTAAATTTTCATGATTGCGCGAAAGGGAATAAATATTTTGATCACTTGGGGGCTTTTCAAGGAGTAGGCGGTATAAGGTAGCACTCAAGGCAGATAAATAAACTGACCAGAAAAGAGAAGCCCCCTCCTGACTAAGTCAGGAAGAGGCCATCCCAAAAACCAATTGTTAAAGGTTTCTTTAATTAGGATTGAAGTTCGCTCAATACTTATCGTTTACTACGATTACTTATTTTTATTTTTGTCGGAGCGACCAAATTCAAACCCAATTGTTATTTCGTGTGATCCGCCGTTGAAACTTTGGAATTCATCCAAAAAGACATCGTAGGAATAGAAAAATCTTAATGCTTGGTACTTCGTACCAATTAATACTCCAAAGGAACTTACGCCGTCTAACTGTTCGGGTAGACCCGCAAGATTTCCAGTAGTTGCTCGGTAAGAAACACCACCAATCAATTTCTCATCTAGGAAAGAAGCTTTCAAATTGATATCAAATTGGAAAGGTACATTTCTTACTTTCTTCAATAAGAAAGAAGGCTCTAATGAAAAACTATTGCTGACCTCAAATTTATGTCCCGCGTGTAAGGTAAAATATTGGATAAAAGAGTTGCTCGTAGAATCAACGCCAATATTATCTAAACGGTTTCTAATCAAGTTTGGCAAAGCGATTCCAAAGAAGGTATTCTTCTTATAACTTCCCGTAAATCCTAGGGAGGCATCAAACGCTTTTACACCTTCTTCCGCATCTCCAACTACTTCATCTCCGGCATCATATAATGGATTGTCCAAAGAAGAATTATTCAAGCGCATTTCGTGAAATTCTGTAGAGAGTCCCAATGCAAAGCTCAAACCTCGATCCTCAATATCATAGCGAAAAGCGTAAGATAATTGCGCGCGGTAACTAGATACATTTCCAATACTTTCTGCGTAAAGCAGCGCACCAATTCCTAATCGCTTACCGATTGGACCATTGTAACTCACGGAGTAAGTTTTAGGTGCACCTGGAAAGCCCGTCCATTGTGTACGCGTATTGATAAATAATTTGTGATGCTCTGCATCGAAACCTGCCGTAGCAGGGTTGATGAGTAATGGGTTAATTTGATAGTGCATTAAGACTGCCTCTTCTTGCGCCTGCGACCATTGTACTAAAATACAGCACGCAAATATAAGTGTGATAAACTTTTTCATGTTAGATTAAGTTAAGAGTTTTTGGGAATAAATTACCTTCTCAATAATGTCACGTGACCTTTCGTTTGCTGGTTAGCCCCCGAACTATCTTTGTAAGCAAAGACGTAGAAATATGTACCTTCTGGCAAGTCATCACCATCTAAGGTTTTTCCAATCCAACTATTATCATAGCTGTCCGCACGGTATACCAATTGTCCCCATCGGTTATAAACCTCAAGACTATTTTCTGCGTATAGGTTTGAACAGTTGATAATAAATTCATCGTTCTTTCCGTCTCTGTTTGGCGTGATAATATCTCGCACTTCTAAGCAATCTACTGGATCTTCTAAATCAACTTGTCCCGTAGCCGTACAACCGTTCGCATCTGTTACTAAAACAGCATACAAGCCTTCCGGTACATTTGATAATTCAGAACCAATGGTTCCTCCAGAATTGTTCCACTGATAATTGAATGGCGCAGTACCGCCAATTGGAATCGCTTTAGCGTAACGTCTTGCACCATCCGCTTCAAACTCTACTACAATTGGATCCGGCTCCGTCAAGGTAAAGTCAACTGTTCCTACTCTGTTGTTGGCATCCGTTACCGTTACGGTATAGTTTCCAGCACAAACTAAGAAGATTGCATCGTTGATATCACCTCTACTCCACAAGTAAGTATAAGGTGCTGTTCCTCCAATTGGAATCGCAGATAACTCACCGTCGCACTCTCCGTTGCAACTAATTACTTCATCTACACTAATCTCCACCACGAATGGCTCTATGGATGGTAAGATAAATGTTTCTGTAGTTACACAAGCTCGACTGTCTGTAACAACTACGGTGTAAGATCCACCGTTGATGCCACCGATATCTTGCGTTGTTGCACCATTATTCCAATCGTAACTGTAAGGAGGAGTACCACCCGTTACCGTAATATCAATCGCACCGTCGTTACCGACTAGTGGTGCGGTGATTTGATTATTTGAAATGCTTAATGCTGCACTTGGAGCGCTAATCACTAAGGCATCATTGATAAAGCTATTACCTCCTTGATCCGTAATCGTCACTGCGTACGTTCCTGGACTAAGGTTACTAATGTTTTGATCTGCTGAAGTAAATCCAGGTCCCGTCCAAGTAAAAACATAAGCTGGGCTTCCACCAGAAACATTCGTTACAATAGAACCATCATCCTGTCCAAAACAACTCACATCCATAACATCAAAGTCAACGACTAAGCCTAACTCTACTACAATGGAAGCAGAACCAGCTGGACAGCCATTCGCATCCGTTACAACTACGTTATATGGACTGTTATTATGACAAAGACCTGATACATCTTGACTGATTGGTCCGTGACTCCACACATAACTATAAGGTGCTACACCTCCTGTTACAGAAATATTTATCGCACCAGTACAATTCGTTTGTGTTGGATCGGTATTATTAATTACTGCATCTACGGTAATTACTATTGGATCAGGTTCTTCAATCGTGAACCCTTGCGTAGTCATTAAACCACCATTATCTGTAATCGTAACCGTATAGTCACCTGCTGTTAATTCATCGAAACAAACATTTCCGGTCAAACTATTGATAACGTTACCAGCACCAAGGCTAAAGGTGTAAGGTTCACAACCACCGAAGATCGAAATACAAGCTTCTCCGTCATCTCCACCATTACAATTTACATCCGTCTCGTTGATTTCCGCAATGATTAAGGGTGCAGGTTCGATAGTGATATCGTTAGAAACTAGAATACATCCTTTATTATCCGTAACGGTAACACTGTAATCATTTTTGCACAAGTTTGCAACGTTCTGGCTGATAGGTCCGTGGCTCCATTCAAAGCTGTACGGCAAGGTTCCTCCTGCCACACTAATGTTGATCGCACCATTACAGCCCTGTCCAGACTCATTGGTAATATTGACATTGGTTAAAGTCATTGCCGTTGGTTGTCCTACCGTATAGGTTTCTGTAATGGTCAAGCCTAAATTATCCGTTACCGTTACCGTGTAACTTCCTGCGGTTAATCCAGTAACAACCGAAGAGATCGAACTTTGTACGTCCCACTCGAATTCGTATGGTGCATTTCCACCCACAATTTGCAGCGAGATAGAACCATCATCTCCACCAAAACAAGATACATTATTAACTGTCTGAATAACATCAAAAGGAATTTGCACCTGGAAACAAGTTGATTCGGTACAACCATTATCATCCGTCACCGTTACGCAGTAGTTTCCTAAAGCTAAGTTCGTGAGATCTTCCATTACCGATGTAAATCCACTAGGTCCTTCCCAAGCATAGCTGTAAGGAGAAGTACCACCCGTCGCTGTAAGATCAATTGATCCATCATTATTAGCAGAACTGGCATTAACTACATTCCCCGTGAGCGCGATTGCACTTGGCTCAGAGATATTAATGGTACCAGAGCTTCTAGTACAACCATTTGCATCCGTAACGGTAACTGCGTAGTTTCCTGCACATAAGTTCGCTAAGTCTTCGTTGATACTAATTTGCGTATTGGTATCTTCGTTAAACCAACTATAGGAATAAGCTCCCGTTCCACCACTTGCACCTAAGTCAATTGATCCGTTACACTGACCCGCACAACTTAAGTTTGCTGGTGTAAAATCGATGCTAATTGCTGTCGGTTCGCTAATCATTACCCCACTCGTAATCGTACATCCATTATCATCTGTGATCGTTACCGTGTAAGATCCTACTGCTAATCCGCTAGGATCCTCCATGCCATCGTAAGCATTATCATTCCAATCATAGTTATAAGGGAGTGTTCCTCCAGTAACCGTTAAATCAATACTTCCGTTGGTCAAACCATTACAAGTAATATCATTTCCAATGATTGTTGCGCCGAGTACGTCGGGCTCCGTTACCATCATACTAGTAGTCTCGGTACAACCATTATCGTCCGTTACCGTTACCGTGTAATTTCCAGCACAAAGTCCGGTAGGGTTTTGATTTGTACCCGCACCATTACTCCAAGCAAAACTATAAGGAGCAGTTCCGCCGGTAGCACTTAAGTTTAAGCTTCCATCACAGACGCCATTACAACTTGCATTACTTCCCGTCACGGTTAAGTCAAGCGCTAATGGTGTACCTACAGTAATCACACTCGATACAATTGCACAACCATTATCTCCGGTAACCGTCAAGGTATAATTTCCAGCTGCTAAATTTGTTAAATCTTCCGTAGTGGCTCCTCCCGTCCAAAGGAAAGTATAAGGAGCAATACCATTCATGATAGTTACATTAATGGCACCATCCATATCACCATTACAAGTGACGTTCGTTATATCTATTTGATCAATAGTAGGACAAGAAGCTGCTCCTACGGTGAAGGAGTTCGTTCCAGTACAGCCATTATCATCGGTTACGGTTACAGTATACGTTCCTGCACTCAAACCGGTTAAATCAGCATCCGTACCTTGTCCCGCCGACCATTCGTAATCGTATGGAGAAGTTCCTCCCGATACGTCAGTATCAATACTTCCATCGTTGCCTGCCATTTCGTTCATTACCGTTCCAGTAATTAAAATTGGCATTGGTTCTGTAACCGAAGCCGTAGTAACCATTTCACATCCTTGGTCGTCCGTTACCGTTACATTATATACACCTGCGCACAAACCGTTAGGATCTTCGTCCGTTCCAGCTCCATTATCCCAAGCATAAGTATAAGGACTGGTTCCGCCGCTAACGGCAAGATTAATTGATCCATCACAAACGCCGTTACAGCTTGTTGCTATTGGTAGTACCACTAAGCCTAAGGCATCGGGTTGATCTACCGTAGCAGTAATTGTTTCCGTACAACCATTTTGGTCAGTAACGGTAACGGTATAATTAGCTGCACATAAGTCACTAGGATCTTCATTTGTAAAACCATTACTCCAAAGGTAAGTGTACATCCCCATTGCTCCGTTGATTGTTAAGTCAATACTTCCATCGCATACACCATCACAACTTGCATCGGTAGGATTTACACTTAACGTAACGCCCGTTCCTCCACCAACAATTCCAGTGATCGTTTCCATACAACCATTATCATCGGTAACGGTAACAGTATACGTATTAGCACATAAGTTCGTTGGATCTTCGTCCGTACCTGCACCATTGTCCCAAATATAAGTATAAGGTGCAGTTCCCGTATTCACGGTCAGGTTGATACTTCCGTCACAAACGGCTCCACAACTTGCATCACTCGGAGCAATACTAAGATCTATTCCCGCTCCATTATCTATTGTTCCAGTAATTGTTCCAGTACAACCATTATCATCGGTAACCGTTACACTATAACTATCTGCACACAAATCGCTAGGGTCTTCATCCGTACCCGCACCATTGTTCCAGATATAGGTATAAGGTGCAGTTCCCGTATTCACCGTTAAATTAATACTTCCATTACAAACACCATCACAGCTAGCATCCGTAGGTGAAATACTAAGATCTATTCCTGCTCCATTATCTATCGTTGCTGAAATTACTTTCGTACAACCATTATCATCAGTCACCGTAACGGTATACGTATCCGCACACAAATCGCTAGGGTCTTCGTCGGTACCAGCACTGTTGTCCCACGCAAATGTGTAAGGACTCGTTCCGCCTGAAACGTTTAAGTCAATGCTTCCATTACAAACACCTGCACAACTAGCATCCGTAGGGGTAACACCCAAGGTAATATCAGTTGGCGATCCTATGGTTGCACTTGTGGTTGTCGTACAACCATTATCGTCTGTAACCGTTACATTATAAGTATCTGGACATAATCCAGTTGGATCTTCATCTGTACCAGCACCATTATCCCAAACAAAAGTATAAGGGCTAGTTCCTCCAAGCACGGTCAAAGTGATTGATCCATCACAAACTCCGTTGCAGCTTACATCGTTGCCCATCGCAATCGTATTTAAGAGCAATGGCTCTGTAATTGCTTCCGTTGCGGTGGTTGTACAACCATTGTCATCCGTGACCGTGACGCTATAACTACCTTCACATAAGTTATCAACATCTTCCGTTGTACTGCCATTACTCCACAAGAAACTATAAGGATTCGTTCCGCCCGTAACCGTAAGATCAATACTTCCATCACAATCTCCATTGCAACTTGCTCCCGTGGCAGCAGTTGTAGCACCTAATGCTGTAGCCGGTTCTGTTACCGTATAAGTATCCGTTACCGTAGCGGAACTATTGTCCGTTACCGTTACCGTATAAGTATCAGCGACTAAGTCTGCAATGTCTTGTGTGGTCGCACCATTACTCCAGAGATAACTATACGGCATATCTCCGCCCACGACGGTAATGTCAATGCTTCCAGTATTATCCCCGTTACAATCTACCTCCGTTACAGTATTACTTACAATATCCAAAGGACCTTCGCCACCGGGACTTTGTACGGTATAATCACAGCCAATGGTTTGAAAATTAATCGCTGGTGGACTATTGATATCCGCTACTTCAATTGCGGTAGGTACATTTGTTATATTAAAAAATCCGTCATCGCCAACGTTACCCGTTACGTCAAAACACGCTGAGAAAATAACAGTACCATCAACGAGCGTTTGACCATTCACTGGGTTTTGGGCCAACCAGAAAACGGTAATCGCAGAATCTCCTACGATTCCAATATTTCCACCTTGTTGGTTCGGATCATAAAAAAGCAAAGTTGGATTGGCTCCTAAGTCAATCGTATTAAATTTCATCACGTTAGTATCCCATTGCATACTATACGTCATTCCAGTAATATTAATAAAATTGTTGGCCATAAAATCAAAGCAAACCGTAGAATCTGGGTTGACTTCTGGACAAGAGGTAAATAAAGTAATTCCATCAAAAACACCCGTTACCGTTACACTTCCCTCTTGACCATCAAAGTTTAACTCTGGTGGGCTATTCACATCGTTGGCTGAAATATCACTTGGTTCGTCCGTAAAAGAAATCGGACTAACCTGTCCAGCGGAGCCAATGACGTTGAAGCAAACAGAATAAATGGTAGTGTTATTGGCTAAGCTCTGTCCCGAAATAGGATTCGGGGCGAGATAAAAGAACGTTAAAGCCGTATCGGGAATTCCATTTCCAGGATCGCCCTGTGGACCAAAGTTTCCTCCTACCGTTGGATTATAAAAAAGTCCCAAGGGATTCGCTCCCAGCAGGACAGTATCAAATTCTAAGATCGTTGGATCCCAAGCCATCGTATACGTAACACCAGTGATTGAATCGAAATCAGCTACGCTAAAATCAACACAGATTTCAGTACCTTCGTCAGCAGTTTCCGTCGAAGCAATAAAACTCACCGTTTCAATGCCCATTCCAGTTCCGGTTATATCTACTTTGCCGGGTACCGTTGTAATTGGGTAACAACCATCACATTGACTAGTGTCGGTCGCTAATAAGTTTTGTGGCATATTGGTAAAGCCAATCGGAGAAGTCGTCCCGCCGGCACCAACAAGCGTAAAGTATAGTTTAAATACATCTGCACCCGTAGGAATGGTTACGCCCCCACCATCAGAATCAAACCAAACCATTTCTAAGATTCCACTAGAAGCTGCATTAGCATTGAAGGATTGCTGTTCCAATTCCGGTACGTTAAATCCACCGACAGAATCAAAACTTAGAAGTGTTGATTCCCAAGTATACGTTCCTTGTAAGCTAATTAGTTCGGTAAAGCCCGTTGCACTAATCGTTACACATACGGATTCTCCCGTTTCGCCCGATTCCTCAGAGGCGGTAAGAGTTAGTCCGTTAGCGGGTGGAGGTGGTGTACCATTGATGATTACGTTTCCAGCTGTCCCGGAAAGGGCAGCACCTTCTCCCGAAGTGGTTGTAAAAGATAGTGGTGTTGGGTTGCCCGTTACGGCTACGGAAGTTGAAGCTCCTGGATTATCTTTCGCAATAAACCGGATCGTATAGATCACAGTATTATTAGCAACCGTCGTTGGAATCAATGCCGGATGATTATAAATCACCGTAATTTGTCCATCGACAACGCCCATATTACCAGCGTGCTTTGTCGTTCCAAAATGGGAAAACCAATTCAACCCGAATAAGTCAGTCGTGTTGAAAAAAGAAATGGTATCAAATTCTAATACCGAAGAATCCCAGTTAATGGAATGACCGAACGCCACATAGTTAACGTAGTCATCCATCGTAACGTCATATAAAATGACATCTCCAGGATCAGCGTTAACGGTAGCTGTAGGGGTAATGTTAAAGGTTGGTTGCGCGTAAGTAAATACAGAACAAAGAAGCATCAACCCTAATGTTAGTAGGAAAGTTTTTACTTTACTCATGAGTCCTTGGAATTTGGGATGTTGAGAATAAATTTTATCTCATTAACATCATCTTTTTAATTAATAAATGTTTTGAGGTTTGAATAGAATAGAAATACGTACCCGTTGTTGGTAAGAAGTCAGGGGATATTGGTACCTGGTGCAAACCTTTCTGATAATAGGCACTATGTGCGTATATTTCTTTTCCAGCTAAGTCGGTTATTTTTAAAGTTATATAATCAGCATTTTTTAGTTTAAATGGTATTTGCGTTACCTTATTGAAAGGATTGGGCTCATTCTGAAAAAGAACGAATTGTTCATTTTCCAACGACTGGGAAATAGCGGTAAGGTCATCAATCATAATGGAACCGTTCTCAGCGGTAACGTCGAGATTAATTACTTGGTAGTCAGCAGAAGCAGTGTCCAACATTCCGAATACGACACTGGTAGGTTCTTGCACAAATTCCAAAGGAGAACTTTCGCCTTTCTCACCAATCAATTCGAATCGAATCGTGAACATAGAATCATTGTCTGCTAAATTTATGCCAGATACGCTATTATCTATCCAAAGAAAAAACAATTTTCCATCTTCCGCCTGCGTCGTCCCAAAGGAAGCTGCGGATAATAAGGGTAGATTAAAATTCGTTGTTTCTACAAACTTAACAACGTTGGGGTCCCACTGTATCGTAAATTGCGCAGCCACAATATAACTGAAGCCTTCTACACTAATGTCTACGTCAATGGTCTCTCCTTTTTTGCCAATTAGCTCAGGAGAAATTATGGTGAGTTGTGCCGATGAAGGCACAACAAACCACA
Organism: uncultured Saprospiraceae bacterium; assembly: GCA_937951685.1. Classification (GTDB taxonomy): domain Bacteria; phylum Bacteroidota; class Bacteroidia; order Chitinophagales; family Saprospiraceae; genus CALFBG01. Next base: position 13,451 of record CALFBG010000061.1, read on the forward strand.
ATAGCAAAGCAAAATATAACAGTAAACCTTTAAACATTTTTAACAATTGGTTAAGCGATGACTCTCTTACCGTTGACAAGTAAGTCATTAAGATTATTAAGTTAATTCATTTGGGGGCAGTTAAGTTTGTCAACTCATCAACATGCTTTACCGAAGTAAAGCGCATCATAAAGCAACCAACTTAATGCTTATCTCGAGGAAAAAATGGGGAATACGTCTAACGAAATTGACTCTCCTACCAATCGTACAACGACGGTCAGGGTCTGATAGAGTAAAAGTTGAAAAGAAGTAAAGTTCACGTTCCTATATGAGATTATAATTTGTTAATATGATATATGTTCTGAATGCTAGTATTTTTATCAAGACCGAAGTCTACTTTCTCTGGTTAACTCATAGCAAAGTATCGCTAGACTAGCTCATCAATAGATAAAACTAAAATAGCAGCTTAGCATCCCATGAAACTAAGCGAAAACATACGCCTGAAAAATAATAGTGAAATTGCCGATACCAGTGCATTGGAGTATAAACGTAGATTCACACTGGCTAGCAAACGGACTACTCCAACGAAATTGAAATAGTGATAGATAAGATAAGAAAATAATTAGTGGTTCATGGGATATAGATTTAATTATTTCTTACCAAAATTATGTCAAGATTTTAATACAGAATCTTTACTCTGTAGTTTTTAAACTCTTTTTGATTGTTCTTATAAAACAAAGGTACACTATAAGTCATAGCTTTTTGTACCCCAAAAGTGGTATTTTTAATATTAAAAAGAAACAAATATTTGTCACTAAAATATCTTATTTTGAAAACCTTACTCAAGAGAAGTCCATAATGCGCTATTTATTCCCTGTCACAAATCAAACAAAAAAACAATCTCATTTATACAATAAATTATATTTAAAAATCATACAACTATCGCATAATGCTAAAGAAAAAGGCGGCAAATTAACGCCCCGCAAACTTAGTTAAGTAATCAATAAAGGCATGGAAATGGAGGAAAAACCTTGCACTAAAGTGCGCACGGAAGTTTCAATATGCAAAGCAATGGTCCTAAACCAACTACATAAATCTTCCCAAAAATTATAAAATAGATGACTTCGAAGAAGCGCTAAAGTGCTTTTCAACAATCTATCTTTTTACAAAAAAGTCGACTATTTTCTAAATCAAACTATTATCGTAGGCCAGTTTGATCAAACCAGCCGTATTGCTTACGCCTAATTTTCGCATGATATTCTTACGGTGTACACTGACGGTTTGGTCACTGATGTAGAGTTCTTTGGCAATTTGTTTATTACTCAACGCTTGCGTAATCAAGCGCAAAATCTCAATTTCTCTTTTTGTAAGGTTGAATTTCTTGATAAAGCGATCTTCAAAATGATCTTGCTCCTGTTTTTTCTCAGGACTGTCCATCATGCCATTAAGACTAACGCCTTTACCAAGATAAGTCTTACCATCAAGCACTTCGTCTATTCCTTTAATCAACTCTGGAATACCGACATTTTTAAGGATGTAACCATCTACACCAGATTTGAAGGTAGATTTTACAATTTTGTGGTCGTCGTACATCGTCAAGGCGATAATCTTGAGCGCAGGAAATTGCTCTTTGATAATATTCAACATATCCAACCCATTGCCTTCCGGCATATTGAGGTCCAATAGTAGTAATTCTGCTGGAACTGTTTTTAACAACTCGAGCAAACTTTCTCCCGTATGGGCCGTTCCTACAATCCTGAAGTTACGACCTTCCGCTTCATTTAGAATAGTCTTGAGACCAAGGATGAATAAGTGATGATCGTCGGCTATAATTATTCTCGCGTTGTGCATAAATAATTTCTCGTTTTTGGGCTTAAGAAGACTTGTTGTTTATACAAGCTTCAACGTTAGTACGTGGAAGTTTTTTAAAAAATACTCGTTTGGTAGACGAGCGCTAAGTTTAACTTCCATGCTTCTGGTTCGTTTCTTACCTAAGCAGTAAAATGGTAAATTTACCGTTTAAAACATGCTTTTTCCACCTCCAATAAATTGAGCGTGAAAACTTTAATTATCATATTATGGAAAGCTCCTATCTCTAGCAGTACTGCAAAACCGATGCCAGTATCTAAAGTCACCAACCACTCAAAATCTATTTTTAAACAGTTTCATCACTGCTCAAATCCTTAGCTAAGCAAAAGCTTAGCGCAGTTTTCGCAGCTTGATGCGGTTCAAAATCTAACACAATTTAAATGGTTATCCAATTTTGAACCTTACTCAGGTTGCAGTGTAGTCAATAATTAATGGAGTTTTAAACAAGTTTTTAAGGTGTCGATACTTGTGTGAGTACGCAAATATACAAAATCTAGGGCTTTTCTAAGCTTCCGAACTAGATTTGTTGCTCATCCAACAAATCTAATGGGCATCAATCGCTCTACAGCGGAGTAATTAATCATTACCCAACAGACGTTCAGAAAGCATTATTATCTTTAAAGTCGTTTTAAGATTTATCCTTTATAATAATCCGCATCAACCATTACTCCCTGTTTTCCATTTTGCAACAAAGCATAATTGAAGCCTGGATGAATACAATACGATCCGTATGCTCCTTCCTTATTAATGGCAATGTACCCGACTTGGATATCTTTGTATTTTTGTTTTTTAATAATCCGCATTACGGCTTCTTTGCAAGCTTCGGCGGGTGTTCTACCCTGACGCATTAATTCCACCACTAGAAAAGAGCCCAAAGTTTTCAGTACGGCTTCTCCCATCCCCGTAGCGGTCGCGCCACCAACTTCATTATCCACAAAAAGCCCCGCGCCTAAAATTGGCGAATCGCCTACTCTACCGTGCATTTTGTACGCCAAGCCACTCGTCGTACAAGCTCCAGCAATATCTCCATGCTGATCCATCGCGAGTAAGCCAATCGTATCGTGATTTTCAACATTGATAATCGGTTTATATGCCGCTTCCTTTTTCCATTTTTCCCAAGCTGCTTTAGCGCCTGGTGTCAAAAGGTTTTCTTTTTCAAATCCATGATCTAAAGCAAATCGCAACGCACCTGCTCCCGCCAAAATAACGTGCGGCGTTTCGTCCATCACCTTACGAGCTACCGAAATGGGATGTTTAATATGTTGTAAAAAACAAACTGCTCCTCCGTTCCCCTTTTCGTCCATAATGCAAGCATCCAAGGTTACCTTCCCGTCGCGATCGGGCAAGCCTCCATAACCAACAGACGTTACTTTGGGATCTGCTTCCACCAGTTTTACGCCTTGTTCCACCGCATCAATAGCGCGCCCTCCTTTACCAATAACTTGCCACGCAGCATCGTTCGCCACCAAACCATGATTCCAAGTAGAAATAACGAGCGCCTTGTCCATCCCCTTGGTAGTTGGTCTTTGGGTAGCACAAGTTTCGCTACTCGCAACAACCGTTGCGTTTACTCCTAAGAGTCCTAAAGAAAGCGTTCCCGCAATCGAATCATTCAAAAATTTTCTTCTACTTGACATGAGTTGTTGTATTAGTAGGTTAGGAATTGAAAGTAAGTAAAAGAGCATTATTAATTTTGCCTTAAGTACTAAGACAAAATTACTTTGCCATTAAATTGTGTTAGATTTTGATCAGTATTGAGGCACGAAAACCGCCCTAAGCCTTTGCTTAGGAAGGCTTTGAGTAACGAAGATACTGGTCAAAAGATAATGCAAGTTAATAAGTAATTTAATTTGTCTTAGTACTTACTACTTAAAGTTATTTTATCTTAAGCTTATTTTCGTTTGTGACTAATCCAAATCTCGTCTACAAAAATCCAAGATTTTCCACCTGCACCAATGTGCCATTCGGGAACGAAACCTCTATTTTTTGCTTTCACCTTGAGGTATCTCGCTTTGCATTTTTTGTTTAACGTAAAGTTTTTCAAAATACCGCCATCCGCCCGTTCGTCCAAATTATTTTTCACGATCCCAATACTACGGAATTGTTCTCCATCCTCCGAGATTAAATATTCTACGGTGAGCGGCATAAAAATCCAAGAGTTTTGATCTTGCAGACAGCCTAATTCTACTTTGTAAATAGACTTTACTTTTCCCAAATCTACAATCGCTTCTACATCTTTTCCTTCGTACCCTTGCCAAGTGCCTACTCTAAAATCCTCCGCACCGCGTTGAAAGTCAATCAAAGCATTCTGGCCACCGCCGTGATATTGCGGCGCGTAATCGGTCAACAGTTCAATACTGCGATCACTTGGGATTTTGAAAAATTCAGCACTAATTGTTTTGGATTGCCCTAAGGCTTCATTTTGGGCAAAAAATTGAAGCGTAGTCGTTTCACTCAATTCAATCGGCTCCGTGTAACGAGTGGATAAAACGGAAGGCTTTTTCCCGTCAAGGGTATAATAGATCGCTGCATCTTCAATCGCACAAGCCAATTCAATCGTATCTTTTTTCATAAACGTTTTTGCGCCTTTGGCAACGAAAGGTAAAGGCATAATCAAATGCTCATCAATACTAGAAACGGGGCAATTTATTGCTTCACTTGCCCAAGCTTTATTGGGAGTAGGTCCCATCTCAAATTCAAATACGCCACCACTCAAAATAGCTTCGTGCTTCAAATAACTATTCTCATAGACTTGTCCATTGAGCTTCGTGAATTGAATGTAGATGTTTTCTTTACTCAGTTGGTTCGCTTTAAAAGTAAATTTATTTCCATTTTCTAAATGAATCGTCGCTTCTGGAAACCAAGGCGTTCCTAAGACGTAAGTATTGTCACCCGGCGTAACGGAATACATGCCCATTGCACTCAAAATCAACCACGAAGACATCTGCCCACAATCCTCATTACCAGATAAACCATCTGGCTGATCCGTATACATTTCATCCATGATTTGCCGAACTCGTTGCTGTGTTTTCCAAGGTTTGCCCAAGTAATTGTACAAGTAAGCAATATGATGACTCGGCTCGTTACCATGCGCATACTGACCAATCAAACCTGTAATATCAACTTGGTGCCTACCCGTAGTTTCCATGCTTGCACTGAATAATTGATCAAGCTTTTGCTCTAAATTCTCCTTGCCGCCCATTAAAGTATAAAAGCCTTTAATATCTTGTGGGGCATAAAAACTGTACTGCCAAGCGTTGGCTTCCGTATAATGAAAATTAACTTCCGCAGGATTAAAATTAGCCACAAACCCATTGTTCAATTTCGCACGCATAAAGCCCGTCGTTGGATCAAAAATATTTTTGTACGACTGTGCGCGTTCTAAGTATTTTTTGTAAATATTTCCTTCTCCCATACTTTTCGCCATCATGGCAATACACCAATCGTCGTAGGCGTATTCTAAAGTTTTAGAAACGGATTCGGCTTCTTCATTAGACGGAATGTAGCCCCATTTTTTGTAGGCGTCTAAACCTAAATGGTTTTCTTCCGCACTCACCTGCATCGCTGCTAAAGCTTGCTTGGCATCAAATCCGCGAATACCTTTTTGATACGCATCCGCAATTACGGGGATCGAGTGATAACCGATCATGCATCCTGTGTAGTTGGCACTCAATTCCCAAATGGGCAAAATTCCACCTGCTTCAAATTGCTTCAAAAAAGTCTTGATAAAATCGTTCGTCCGTTCTGTTTCGATGAGCGTATATAAAGGATGTGTCCCTCGGTAAGTATCCCACAATGAGAAAATCGTATAGTTGGTATGATCTGCTGATTCGTGGATTTTCAAATCCATGCCTCGATATTTACCATCAATATCTTGGTATAAGTTTGGAGCAATCATCGCATGGTACATCGCGGTATAAAAAATAGTTTGCTGTGCTTCGCTACCACCGCTCACCTCAATTTTGTTCATCGCAATAGACCAAGCTGTTTGCGCTTGTTGGCGATGTTGCTCAAAATCCCAAGCTGGCATTTCTGCGGTTAAATTTTTACGCGCGCCTTCGATACTCACCGCAGAGATACCTACTTTGGCTAATACTTTTTTCTCTTTTGTGACATCAAATTGAAATCCGTACACTAAGCTATCCGTATCAATCGAAATTTGATCTTTTGCGAAAGCTTCCGAAAATTTAATCACAAAATATAAATGTTGTTCTTTTGCCCAAGCATTTGAAATCCGCACGCCCGCTAATTCCGTATCGCTAATCACGTACAATTTTCCGTTGAGGACTTGATCTCGATGTTTCAAGTCTACAATTACGTTTCCTACCTTTGCTGTATTGTCAAAAGTATAGCGATGCATCCCCGCTCGTGGACTTGCCGTCAATTCTACGCCTACCTGATAGTCTTCCAAATAAGTTTTATAATAACCTGCACGGGCTACTTCCTTATTTTTTTCAAAACGAGAACGATATCCGGCAGTACCATCCGCACCATTATTCAAGCGCAACTCGCCCGTCGTTGGCATTAGTAAAACATCACCGTAGTCAGAGACGCCCGTTCCACTTAAATGTGTATGACTAAAGCCATAAACGATAGAATCCGTAAAGTGATAACCACTACAACCATCCCAACCTTCCAAGCGCGTATCTGGACTCAGTTGCACCATCCCAAATGGCATCGTAGCGCCAGGAAAAGTATGACCATGTCCACCCGTACCGATAAATGGATCAATAAAATCGGCTAAATCAATGGGCGTAGGGGTTGAATTTTTACACGCAAAAAACGATACTGAAATCGCTAAGGACAGCAGGGCAAAATAGCTTTTGATTGACATTGATTGATAAGGTGTTTTAGATTAAAGTTAAAGTTTTTTCCGGTTACCAGCTAATGGCAAGTTATAGGGGATGTTTATAAAATTGCTGCTAAGCGCGCCGCTTGATCAATTGCTCTTCTCGCATCTAGTTCTTTGGCTTCGTCTGCCCCGCCAATCAAATGCACCTTCAATTGATCCGCCAGTAATGCTTCGTATAAGTCTCGCAAGGGTAATTGTCCCGCGCAAATAATTACGTTATCCACGGCTAACAGTTGTGGTTGATTGGCCACCAACAAGTGCAACCCTTCGTCGTCAATTTTTTGATATTGTACGTTGCCGATCATCTGAACGTGTTTTTTCTTCAGACTTGCCCGGTGAATCCATCCCGTCGTCTTTCCCAAACCACCGCCAATTTTTCCTTTCGAGCGTTGCAACAAATATATGTCTCTCGGTGCTTCCGTTAAAGTCGGCTCCATCAATGCCCCCCTTTTTTCAAAACTTTGATCAACGCCCCATTCTTGCATAAAGGCATCAACGTCCAGACTCGTAGACGGTCCTTCGTGGGATAAATAACTAGCTACGTCAAAACCAATTCCCCCCGCACCAATAATCGCCACTTTTGCACCGACTGGTTTTTTATTTTTCAAAACATCAATATAACCCAATACTTTGGGATGATCGATTCCTTCAATTTTGAGTTTACGAGGATTTACCCCTGTGGCAATTACAATTTCCTCAAAATTACCCGCTCGTAAATCCGCTGCGTTTACTTTTTTATTCAAATGTAACGCTACACCCGTTAGCTCAATTTGTCGTTTGAAATACCGTAGCGTTTCATAAAATTCTTCTTTGCCCGGAATTTGCTTCGCCATGTTGAACTGACCACCAATTTCACTCGCTGCTTCGTACAAACTTACTTGATGACCACGCGCTGCGGCAATCGTTGCTACGGCCAAACCTGCCGGTCCTGCCCCGACGACTGCAATCTTTTTGACTTGCTTAGTCGGAAGATAGTTGAGTTCCGTTTCATAACCCGCTCTCGGGTTCACCAAACAAGAAGCTTGTTTGCGTTTAAAAATAAAATCCAAACAAGCTTGGTTACAACCGATGCAAGTATTAATTTCATCGGCGCGAGCTTCCATTGCCTTTTTTACAAAAAAAGCATCTGCCAACATTGGTCGCGCCATCGACACCATATCTGCGTGTCCGTCGGCGAGAATTTGTTCTCCAATTTCAGGCGTATTAATTCGATTCGTTGTAATTAAAGGAATTTTCAATTTGCCCATCAAGCGTTTTGTTACCCAACTAAATCCACCTCTTGGCACCATCGTAGCGATCGTCGGAACTCTAGCTTCGTGCCAGCCAATTCCGGTATTGATAATCGTAGCGCCTGCGGCTTCTATTTTTTGTGCTAATAGTTCTACCTCTTCCCAAGTACTCCCATCGTGTACCAAATCCAACATCGACAAGCGATAGATAATGATGAAATTAGGGCCAACTTTTGCTCGAATCCCTTTCACAATTTCGAGGGGAAACCGAATTCGGTTTTCATAAGTTCCGCCCCACTCATCCGTCCGTTTGTTCGTCTTCGAAACGATAAATTGATTGATCAAATAACCTTCTGAGCCCATTACTTCTACCCCATCGTAGCCTGCTTCTTGTGCTAAAGCAGCACAATTGATAAAATCCTTAATGGTATTTTTAATGCCCCTTTGGCTTAAGCGCCAAGGTTTAAAGGGGGAAATGGGCGATTTAAGTGCGGAAGGTGCTACCGCAAAAGGATGGTAACCATAGCGACCAGCATGTAAAATTTGCAAACAAATTTTGCCGCCTGCTTGGTGAACAGCTTCCGTAATTTTACGATGCTCTTTTGCTTCTCTTTTTGTCGCTAACCGCGCAGAGAATGGACCCACCCAACCCGCTCGGTTCGGTGCAATCCCACCCGTTACAATCAAACCTACTTCTCCTTTCGCACGCTCCGCAAAATAAGCAGCCATTTTTTCAAACCCATTTTTACTTTCTTCTAACCCCGTATGCATGGAGCCCATAATCACTCGATTTTTCAAGGTTGTAAATCCGAGATCAAGCGGTGCTAACAAATGAGGATATGGTGTAGACATATTAGATTATAAATTTTATGGTTTTCGAAAAGATGAAAGTTCCTTGTCGCCTTCCCTTGGGCAATTTTGCTTAAAAATACGACTGTTCTATTCCTTAGATGCTTTAAAATGAAGTTGTTTAATAATTCTAAAAGCAGTTGAGAAAGGCTTTGCCTTCACGCAAATAAGCAGATATTTTTGTTCAAACCTGCCTCTGCCGGCAGGCAGGTTGAAGCTCTTTTTGGAGTTCGTAGCAGCGCTACGGAGGATGAAAAAGCTAAAAAGTTGGACAAAAAGATCAATTCGTAAACATTTTTGGAGTTTTTAAACAACTTCAATGAAAGTATTACATCAGAAGGTAAAACGAGCGGACAATACCATTCGTTTGCAAGTTAAAAAAAACGGGCAGACAAAATAAATTGTCTGCCCGTTTTAAGTGCTGATCATAGCGATATTATAACTAATTATGGTCTGCTCGTACGCAAGAGTACCATTTTCTTCGTTTTCGTACCCGTTTCAGTTTGCAATTGATAATACAATACACCGTCCGTAGCAATACTACTACGATCCAATTCTATCTGCTGATAGCCTTTTTCGAAGTACTGTGTTCTGTTCAATACGGCTCTTCCCGCAAGATCAAAAATACGCAACGTAGCTTGTCCAGCAGTTGGTAATTCGAAACCAATCATCGTCGTTTCCGTAAATGGATTCGGTTGGTTTTGGTAAAGTTTGAAATTACGTTCTGTCGTCGCTATAGCAGCTTCCTTAGACTGAAAGTTTAAAGCAATATCCATCGCTTCTGATTGCTTATTGTATGCTTCTTTTTGTGTTAATCGAGAATTAATACTAATGATATCACTCAACTTAGCATTTTCTTGCACTTCAAAAACGATGGTAAAAAGTACTTCGTCTTCGACGTCGTCTGCTTCTCCGTACCAAATCGTAGTGATGGCACCAGCCGCTTCAAAAATACCAAAATTATCTTTCGTTAATCCAGCTAAAGCGCCTGTCTTAAGCTCGCGGAAAGCTAATTTTTCCGTATCATACCCCAAGGTAAATTGATAGCCTTCCATATCTGCAAGATCAGCAGACCTAAAAGCAAGTTCATAACGCTCTCCTGCCACTAATGTAGCGTCATCTACTTCAAAGTTTAAGGTGCCTGCAAATCCTCTCACTTCACTAGAGAGTAAATTATTGGGGTCCGCAGAATTATCAATATCTCCTAATTTAACCGCTACAAAGTTCGCCGCACTAGTTGCGCCCGGTGCAACGACCACGGATTCAGGAAAACTCTCTGATAAAGGGTCATTCAGATTTGTAAAATTATAACCGGCATCCACAAATCGCCAAGTTTGGTTCGATGGAAAATCGCTCGTAATATTCAAAATAACTTTTTGAATTTCAATCATATCCAATATCGTAAAGCCATCTTGCATATTAACGTCTGCCGCAATGTATTCATAGGGCGAATCTAAAAAGTCGAGGCTCAATAGATGTTTTCTAAGGATAAGCATATCTGAAAGTCCAATTCCACTTGCTGCCGTGCTACTCTTGGTCGGTGTAATCGTATATTCGTGCATCGTAGGCAAGTTCGTGAATCGGAAAATTCCGTTATCGTTTGTCAAACCACCCGCAATATTTCCCGGATCGCTACTCGTGATATCTAAAGCGACGGAAGGTATTCCTACTGAATTAGCCGTTTCTACGCTTACTAAAATATTAGCTGGAATAGAATCGTGTGGCATCGCTTCAAAGACTTTCTCTTGCATCAAGGTAATTCCTGTATTGTGCATCACAAGATCATGCATTGTCGTTTGCTTAATCATTGCCTTTTCTTCTGTACTCAAGCCTGCATCTACTTCATAGTAAAAACGATCTCCATCTCTAATGATTTTGAATTGCTCTTCCATGATCTTCATGATCGTCGGTCCAAAAAGAGCATCCGACATATGGTCTTCTGCCAACATTCCCACCCAAGAATCAATATCGTCAACATCACCATAAAGCGTCGTTAAAGCGGCAACGGCTTCTGGATTAGAGCAAAGTTCTGAAATCGTAGTATAAGGTGTCAAACCAAAATCCTCCCGTACTTTGTTAAAATCGGGGATTCCTCTTTCTCTTCCTCGGTTAATATTGATCGCCGCTAAGTCTAAGCCACCCGCTCCTGGAGGACCGAACAAGAAATTACGCACATCGTCAATCACCTTCGCATCCATTTCTTGCTGAATTTTAGCCGCCATTCCTTTGAATAAAGGATCCATTCCCCCACCATCAATAAATTCTAAAGGATTGAAGAACGCAGATAGTAAACCAATATCTCCCTGAGGAATCATATTGCCTTCATTATCCATTCGCTGAATATTAGAATTCAATAACGTATGTCCCAAACGGAAGGCCGAAGCAGAAAATACATTAAAGATATTTGGATTTTGAGTAGCATCATATCCCGCATAATCAGGAACGTGAACGCCCATCGCTGGCAACCATTCTTCGTAAACAATGGCTTGTAACATTCCAATCACTAATCTCCTTGCGTGTTGGTAAAGCATTTCATCCGTCCAAGTAGGATTAGCAAGGATTAATTCGTCGCATAAACGATTATGTTCTCGCACAAATAGAGTATGCATCCCGATCAATAATAAGTTTTCATTAGCCCGTACATCGCCTGCTACAAATAGCTTGGGAGACATTCCTACATCATCTGCCATATGTGGCGCAGTAGGATCAATTTCACTTTCAAGTTCTCCGTCAAGGGTATTAAAAGGTAAGTTATTGCCCGCAGAAGTTTTTAACTTGCCATCACTAAACGTACGCAACCAATTGGCTCGATCCAAGTCTGAACCGTAAACGCCCGAAGCATCTAAAAACGCAGTAATTCTGTTGGGATGTTGACGCGGATTAGCAAAAGAAGTTCCTGTACCGGCAAGCACCTCCGAGCGATTCATACCAATAAAGGCAATCCCCGTATTGAAAGGATCAAACCAAGGATCACCGATGGGCACTTGAATATTAGCCGTTTCGGTATTATTTTCAACTAGGGTAATATCATGGTCAATGAACTGACCAAAGACCCATACAAAATCACTCAATTTGAGCGCATCATTAATCAGGCTGTCTTGTGCAAATAACGTATTACTAATCAGTCGTGGATTCGGTCGACTTGCACCACCGGGCAAAGAGATACCATCTCCGTAATCGACGGTTGTTTTGCGAGCTAACGGCGCACCAGCTGCCCCCCAATCTGATTGTTGTAAATTATTTCCAGTACCATCAAAACTTCTGTACTCTTGGGCTGATCCAGGCAGGATACCCATAGATAGGCAAATTAATACCAGTAAAGGCTTTAGCCTTAATTGTAAATGTTCGTTCATGGTCAAATAATTGATAATATCGTTCAAATAAGTCCTGTTCGTGACTCGGTTGTTGGGATATTTTTAGTAAGATTCGTATAAAGAGATTACAATCGGAGGGAAATTATTGCCGTAAAGATAAGGCTTTTTCAATTAATTTGCCAGACTTTTATGACGAATCAGTTCCCTCAATTCAACTCTTTGATATAAAAGCTAGTTAAATAGTTAACTATCTTGAACTTACTAATTAACAAAAATACTATTAAATCCTTAAATTCTTAGTATTTACATAGTTATAATATATGATTTTTGTCAAAGTTCGCACTACTCCTTTTTGAAGGTACTCGATTGGCTAAAAAATCTACTACCTTTGATCCTTCTTTTAGCGTTTATTTACACATCCTCGACTAAGCGCCTGTTTCCGACACTGTAAAAAAGCAGTTTACACACAATTATCGTCTTAACAATACTCTTAATGCCACTTTAAACTTCTGTTAAACTTCGTCATCTAGCGGCTCGTTTTTAACAAAACAAAATTTGGAATGATCTGTTTTGAGTTGAAAAACATATTTCTCAAAATCAATCATAAAAAATTGATTATCAATTACTTGCATTCAATTCAAAATTACCAAAAAAGCTTAATCTACGATTGTGAAACTTACTGAAAGTTCTTAAAACGATAATTAAGCTGACTTTTTTCTTGGCAAAATATGTGATACTTTAGATTAAGATTAAGGACAGAACAGCAATTAACTTTGCTACTATTTTCCTTAAGAGTAAAAAAAGTTGTTTTAAAACGCCATTTAATAGCTACAATCGGAAAATTTAAGTATCCGCTTCATATTCAAGATAATATTAATACATTTGACGAAAATCTACAAAATTTAGAATCATGAAACAAGCACTCAAATACGCATGGACATTTATCCTGGCAATTTTATTCCTACCCTTGCTACAAGGACAAGAATATACTACAAACGCATACGATCGACAAGCGGGGTATTGGACCTTAGGGCTTAATGCTGGTTTGGCTTATCAACAAAGTGACGTTTGTTCTGTCCTAGATGGTTATGGTTTTGGATTAACACTCGCCAAAAATATCTATTATCGCCCAAGGGCAATTTTTGCTTTCGACATCAGAGGACGCGCCTTATTTAATCGAACGGTTGGTCTCGACGATACGCGTTCTTTTGGTTTAGCTAATAATCAAGCATTAAATGGTACCAATAACCCAAACCTAGATTATCAAAGTCTCGGCTATGTATACCAAAATTACCAAATGAATGCCATTGAATTAGGTTTAGAGGGAGTGCTTAGTTTTAACCGCCTAAGAGAACGTACCAATGTCATTCTATCTCTATTTGGTGGTATTGGTCTAGATCTTTACCAAGTGGAAATTGATCAATTGGATGCTCAAGGTCAGCTTTACGATTATGATCTACTCGGAGAGAATCCTAGTCGCTCAGATATTCGCTCGATTTTAGATAACAATTACGAAACCATTTCAGACGGTTTTAAAGAAGATGAAATAAAAGTAGGTTTGATGCCTAACTTGGGAATAGAGTTGGGTTACCAGTTCACGCCTAGATTTTCAATGGGTATCGGTCATAAAGTGACCTTTACGCAGGTTGATTTTTTTGATGGACAACAATGGAGAAATGACAATACAAGTTCTACCGATAACGATATTCATCATTATACGAATTTACACTTACGTTTTATTATTGACCAAGGCAGGCGAAAAACATCGCCACCACCAGTGATCGAAGTTACTCGACCTTACGGTAATCCTTACACAACAAACGAAGTAAGCACCCCTATTCGAGCCAATATCCAACACGTAAAAAGTGCTGTGGACGTAGAATACTTCGTAAATGGTCAAACCGCTAATTTCAACTATAATCGTGGTAATTTCTCTAGCCAAGCACGCTTACGCCCTGGTAGAAACGAAGTACTCATCAAGGCACACAATAACGTCGGTAGCGACGAAGCGCTGATTATTATCAACTACAGTCAGGGGGATATCATTCCTCCAGCGATGAGTAAACCTGAGGTTGATTTTATCAAACCCAGTAGAACCGGAACTACCGTTACGCAAAGCAATTACGAAGTGCGTGCATATGTTTATAATGTCTTTAACAAAAGTGATATTGAATTTACCCTAAACGGTACTCAACAAAATAATTCTAGCTTTAGCTTCGACGAGGAAACACAAATTTTACGCGCCAATATTCAATTGGTACGCGGCGAAAACTATCTACGTATTGCGGGTAGAAACAAAGCGGGTAGAGATCAAGAAAATACAGCAATCACTTACGAAAGAACCGGAACTACCCAGCAAGGCCCCCGCGTACAAATTACGAATCCAAATCGAAATCCATTCACCACGGACAACGCTCGAATCAATATCAAAGCAAGAATTGACAATGTAAGTAATCAGCGTAATGTACAGTTTTATGTCAATGGAAGAATTAACAATAGTTTCAACTTCTCGGGATCAAACTTTAACGCCAACGTGAATTTGCAACAAGGCAACAATGAAATTAAAATTGTTGGTCGTAACCAAGCGGGAGAAGCGAGTGATGTCGTTACGGTTATTTACAATAGAGAAGTTATTACGCCAACTACGCAAAGACCACGCGTCACAATTACTTCCGCGAGTATGCCTACCACCAATCCGCTAAAGCCGAACGAATGTAGAAGTACCGTCATTGCAAAAATCTTGAATATTACGAGTAAAAACAATATTCGTTTTTCTGTAAACGGGCGTAGCAACAACAATTTCAGCTTCAATACCGCGACCAAGGAGTTTGTCGCACAGGTTGATTTATCACCTAATGACAATGTCTTTGTAGTTAAGGCAACGAATAGTGCGGGTTCCGACCAAGATCAAGCAAGCGTTACTTGCGAAAGTAGCAAGCGCTTACCCACCGTAACGATCACCTTACCAACTAAAACTTCTTCTAGTACCACGAAAGCCGTGCAAAATGTAAAGGCAAGCACCAAACACGTTCGTACAAAGAATGATATCGAGTTTAAATTAAATGGTCAGCGGATGACGAACTTTTCTTTTAACGCGACGACGGGAATAATTACCAATACGGTGAATTTGAAGCAAGGAAACAATACCATTGAAATCAAAGTACGCAATAATGACGGTACCGACCAGGCAACTGCAAAAGTAAAATACAACCGAGCGACGACCATTCCAAAAAACCCTCCCGTCGTCAGTATCAGTAAGCCGAGTAATAATGCTACCGTTAAAAAGGCATCTTTAGGTTTGGTGGCAAAAGCATTGAACGTTGGTAACAAAAATGATATCAAAGTTACGCTCAACAACAAAAACATCAGCAATTTCAGTTACAACATTCGTTCAAAAGCCATTAGTACAACTTTGACTTTGAAGGAAGGTAAAAATACCATCGTCGTAAGCGGAACCAATAAAGATGGCAACGACGAAGCGAAAGTAGTTGTAAACTATCAAATAGATCGCACTCCTCCTTCCGTAGATATTACGAGTCCTAGAAATAATAGTACTACGGATAAAAACTTTGGAACCGTAAAAGCGACTGCTAAAAATATCACCAAAAAAAGCCAAGTAAAATTCTCCGTCAACGGAAAGAATCTCACGGGCTTCACTTATTTGAGTGGAAAAATATCTGCGCCAATTAATCTCAAAGAAGGTAAAAACACCGTCTTAATTAAAGTAACAAATAGTGATGGAGATGCTTCGGATCAAATTGTGATTAACTACAAAAAGGCAGCAGCGAAACCTGTAGTTAAGATTACAAATCCTTCTAAGCCAGGTATTAGTAGTAAAAATGCTAAATACACGATCAAAGCAACAACGCAAAACGTTGCCAAACAATCTGAACTTTCCGTAAAAGTGAATAATCGAGCGGTGAAAAACTTCTCTTTTAAAAATAATGTAGTTACGCTGACAACGAACTTGAAAAGAGGCAACAATAGCATTGTCATCGAAGCAAGTACCGCCGGTGGTACGGCGAAAGCACAAACTTCCATTATTTATACGGCTCCCGTTTTAGCTAAAGCACCTATTGTTAAAATTGTATCGACGAGTCAACCAACGGTTAATCCATTGAATCCTGACGACGGAAGAAGTACGGTCATCGCGAGTGTCCTCAATGTAAGTTCAAAGAATGACATCAAAGTCACCGTCAATGGTAAAAACTTCACGGGCTTTAGTTACAATAGTTCGACCAAGCAAATGGTAGCAACAGTAAGTCTGAAAAAAGGACAGAATACGATCGTTGTGAGTGCGACTAACAGTGGCGGATCAGATCAAAAAACAACGACGGTAAACTTTTAAATTAATGCTCGCGGAGTAGTACCTTTCAAACTACTCTGCACTCAACAACAGTTCACCACAAACCGGGCTGCGCTTTAGACATCGTTCTAGAGCGCAGTTTCTTTTTGCGAAACTTTAGCCTTTATCCAAGTACAAACAAGGAAGTTGTTTGAAAATAGATCTTAATACTTCCAGGTATAAGTACCAATACAAACGTAACGCCCATTACTTTTCTTTAACTTCACCGCTCAATCACGCACCTAAGCCGCTTTTTTTACGTTGTAACTCAGGTAATGATCAGATTTTTTGCAAGTTTCCTCCTTTGTGTGCTCTTCTCCCTGACCAGCACCGCCCAGCAAGATGCTTTTTCGAACTGGCATACTAAGACCTTGCAACTTACTCAAGGAGAGCATTTTATTGATAGTTTGACCATTATTCCTTCCACGGTAAGTGTTTTTGATGATGAAACGGGAACCCTTTTGCCCAAAAACGCTTATCAAGTGACTACTCACGGATTGATTTGGAAGCGAGCTCCCCAACGAGTCAATCTCCGATATCGCGTATTTGCCTTTAATCTAGATCAAAGCTTTAGTCACTTGGATACGAGTCGCATTCGAACGGCTGCCGATGGAAGCTATATTGGTTTTGATTACAACCCCTACGATCCTCAGCAGGGCGTGATTGATTTTAAAGGACTCGATTATAATGGAAGTTTTGCGAGGGGAATTTCTTTTGGGAATAATCAGAACTTAGTGCTTAATTCGAGTTTCAATTTACAATTGTCTGGAAAGCTGGGCGATGACATTGAAATTTTAGCCGCCATTACCGATAATAATATTCCACTCCAACCCGAAGGAAATACACAGCAATTACAAGAATTTGATAAAATTTTCATTCAACTCAAAAGGGGAAATAGCAGTTTGATTGCTGGAGATTACGAACTCTCACGACCGGATGGCTATTTTATGAATTACTTCAAAAAATTACAAGGCGCCACTTTTAGCAATAAAAGCGAAATTTTATCCAAGGGTATCTTACGTTCAAAAGCGAGTATTGCCATTGCGCGAGGTAAATTTGCGCGCAACACTTTACCCATTCAAGAAGGAAATCAAGGACCTTATAAATTGCGGGGACAAGAAGGCGAACGTTTCATTATCGTTTTGGCAGGAACCGAGAAAGTTTACGTTGATGGTCAATTAATGACACGCGGGCTCGAAGAAGATTACGTCATTGATTATGATCAAGGGAATATTAATTTTACCAATCGAAGGTTAGTGACCAAAGACATTCGAGTCATCGTAGAGTTTGAATACTCTGATCAAAACTATACCCGATCTTTGGTCGCAATCAATACCGATTATACCTACGATAAATTACAAGTTTATTTTAATCTTTTTTCTCAACAAGACGGTAAAAGTTCTGGTGGGGCGCAAGATTTAAGTCCAGAAGAGAAGAAAGCCTTAGCGGATGCTGGCGATGACTTAGATAATGCTTTTGCTTCGGGACTGGATACCTTAGAAGAATTTAGTGAATTTCGGGTCAAATACAAATTGGTTGATAGTCTGGGCTACGACAGCATTTTGGTTTTTTCCACCAATCCAGATAGTGCGCGTTTCGTTGCTAATTTTTTATTGGTGGGAGAAGGTCAAGGCAACTACGTACAAATTCCTTCGGCGGCAAATGGTCGCGTCTATAAATGGGTAAAACCGGATGACGATAATCAGCCGCAAGGAAATTACGAACCCATTGTCAAACTATCGGCGCCCAGCAAACAACAAATGTACACGGTGGGAGCACGTTATGCTTTCAGTAAAAACTCAACCATTCAAACAGAGCTTGCCATGAGTAATTCCGATCTGAATCGTTTTTCAGATTTGAATAGCGATGATAATGTGGGCTACGCTTTATTTAGTCAATATGAATTTAAAAAGAAGCTGGGCAAAAAAGAAAAAGACTGGGAGATACAAACGGGGCTGCAATACGAATTTGTAGATCGGAATTTCAAAAACATTAATCCTTACCGAGCCGCAGAGTTTACACGAGATTGGAATATTGATCAAGTCAATGTTACCCAAAAAGCAAATCTCAACGAACATTTAGCACAAGCGACCGTAAAAATCAATCGCGGTCGGAAGAGCAGTTTGGAATATGGCTTTGGTACCTTCTTGCGAGATACTTTATATACGGGAACCAAGCACAGTTCGAGGCTGATTTATCAAGACAAAGGCTTTCAGGTCAATGCACAAATGAGTTTATTGGCAGCACAAACGCCCGACGAAGAAAGTCAGTTTTTTCGACCGAACCTCGATATTTCTAAAAGCTTTAGCCGTTTAGGCAATTGGAAAGTTGGCCTTTATGGGGAAGAAGAAAAAAACAGTCGTCGTTCTCTTCGCGCCGATACCCTTTTGCAAAGTAGTTTTTACTACGACTTGTATCGGGTTTACCTCCGTAGCCCCGAGCAGGAAAACTTCAGCTTTAACGTACAATATGGTCAGCGTTACGATTACTTTCCCGTGGGGAATGCATTTCAACAAAATACCTTAGCGGACGAGTTTAATTTAAATGGAAATTGGCGACAAAGTAGCGCCTCTAATTTGCGCTGGAATTTGACCTATCGGCAATTAAAAATTGAAGACCCTGAATTAACAAATCAACAAGCGCAAGCGACCTACCTTGGTCGTACCGAATACAGCTTACAACTCTTCAAAGGCACTATTCGCTCCAGCACTGTTTACGAAATTGGTTCGGGGCAAGAGCCTAAAATTGAGTATCAATATCTCCCCGTCAATGCTGGAGATGGTGCTTATTATTGGGACCTTTCCAGAGATTTGAATGGCGATAGTATCCCTCAAGTGAATGAATTTGAAATTGCCAATTTTCAAGACCAAGGAAATTTTGCACGAGTCTCCATTTTTACGGATGAGTTTATTCGTACTAATAATGTACAATTCAACCAAAGCTTGAGTTTGAACCCAAAAAAGATTTGGAATCAAAAAAAAGGATTTGCGCGCCTCTTAAGTAAATTTTCTACCCAATCTACTTTGCGAATTACGCGACGGACGCGAGAGTCCGACGAAATTGCACCTTGGAATCCTTTTCAACTCAGTATTGCTGACACCGCTTTGGTTTCTGTGAGTTCCAATATTCGAAATGTGCTTTACCTCAATCGAGCTAGTCCGGTGTACGATGTACAAATAGGGATGTTTGACAATAGCAACAAAAATGTATTGACGACGGGATTTGAGAGCAAACGCATCAGCGAGCAATTTTTGCGGGCACGGTGGAACTTCAACCGTCAATTTAGTACACAACTAAATTTGGTAAAAGGCCGACGAGAGAATGATTCGGAATTTTTTAACAATCGAGATTATCAATTGAACTTTTACGAAGTAGAGCCACAGTTTACCTATTTGCGGAATCAAAACTTCCGCGTAATTCTGAGCTATCTTTTTAAAAACAGTAAAAATCAGTTGCTAGAGAATGGAGAACAAGCGAGTCAGCACGATTTCAAAACAGAATTCACCTACAACCAAAGTACCAATACGGCGATTCGACTGAAGCTTTCGTATGTAGATATTCAGTACACGGGCGAGCCCAATACGCCCATTTCTTATGCGATGCTCGCGGGGTTACAAAATGGTAAAAACTACCTTTGGACTTTGAGCTTTGACCGACAATTAGCAAAAAACATTCAGCTTAACCTAAGTTATGAAGGTCGAAAAACGGGAGAAGCACGCGTGATCCACGTAGGAAGAGCTCAAATCCGAGCTAGTTTTTGACCGACAATAGCCAAAACGGGTAACTTAACTTCCTCTTTACAGCAAAAATCAGCTCTTATTTTTAGAATTCAATTGACATGAGTATCTTTGGAGTCGTTTTAAAACCTTAACGAGGCTAAGAACATGATCTTTGTGTTCTAGGTGACTAATTAGCGTAATTTTGAATTGTGCTAACAACTTTTCCTTTATTATTTCATTATCATTGTAAGCTATTCATGGTCAACCATGACTTTTATACATTAATTTTAATACAAACAATATGATGCGTAGTTTGACTTTAACGACATTATTCCTTTTAAGTGGTTTAGTGGCTTTTGGGCAAAATGACTTCTGGACAAATTCTGCTCAAAGTAGAGTTAGTAATACTCCAGTGGTAGAAAATGAGGTTTTCCCCGAAAAACTTAGTGCTTTTACTTTAGATTTAAGTGCGCTTCGACAGAAATTGCGGCACGCGCCCGAAGAACGTTCGGCGGCGGCACGCTCTAATCCTTTGTCTATCGTTCTTCCTTTACCAGATGGTAGCCGAGAGCAATTTAATTTCGTTAAATCCGCCATCATGGCGCCTGAGTTAGCGGCTAAATATCCTAAGATTTCAACCTATTTCGCAGAAGGGGTAGAAAATCCTGCGATTAGCCTGAGAGCTGTAATAACCGCTGAGCATGGCTTTCACGTGATCATGCATTCGCCCAAAGGCACGATTTTCATCATGCCGTCTTCTAAAGACCAAGTGAATCACTACATCAGTTTCTTTGCGAATGATGTTCCCGTAGACGAGCGCTACCAAGAAGGGTTCACTTGCGAGATGAATACCTTAACCCACGACGAAACAGATTTTGTGGAAGAAGAAGCAGCTTTATTAGCAACCGCAGTTAAGAGTCGATCTGCGATTCCTACGGATCTTAAAACCTACCGTTTCGCTTTAGCGACTACCGGAGAGCTATACAACTTTTACGGTAATACACCGACTAGTGTGATGGATAATTTGGTCATTGATGTGAATAAGCAAAACAGTGTTTTAGAACGAGAAGTTGCCGTTCGATTAATTTTGATTGCCAACAATGATTTATTGTTTTATAGTGATCCTGCTACAGATCCATATACAAATGGAAGTACGGGAGCCATGCTAGGTGAAAATCCTGATGCGATCAATAGTATTGTTGGTTTTGGAAGTTATGATATTGGTCACGTATGGGGAACGAATGGCGGAGGATTAGCTTCATTGGCTTCTGTTTGTACAACCTCAAAAGCCAATGGTGTTACTTGCCGTTTTGGGGCTTACATTGATGTTTTATTTTACCGTTTGTCCGCACATGAAGTTGGTCACCAATTTGATGCACCACACACTTTCAATTTTTGTGATGGTAACGAAAATCCAGGAACGGGTTATGAGCCTGGTAGTGGGAGTACCATTATGAGTTATTCTGGAGCGGGTTGTATTGAGTGGGTACAAAATTTTAACGAAGAATATTACCACATTAATTCGATATTGCGCATTCGAAATTTCACAGAAAATGCGGCGGGTAGTAGCTGTGCAACGAGCCTTACGACGAGTAATAATAATATGCCAGAAGCTTCTATTCCTGAGCTAACCGACGGATTCTATATTCCAATTAGTACTCCTTTTGAGTTGACTGGAGCGGGAACAGATGATGACGGAGATGATTTGACGTACTGTTTTGAGCAATATGATTTAGGGCCAATGAGTACTTTGGGAACACCGATTTTGTCGGCACCCGCATTCCGATCTTTCCCTCCTACGACTTCTCCTACGCGAACTTTCCCTAGGATGACCAATATTGTTAACAACTTCAGCGATCAGGATGAAGTTTTACCTACTTATAATAGAGAACTTACTTTCAGACTTACCGTCAGAGATAATCATCCCGAGGCGGGAGCTATTGACTGGGCGGAAATTGGTTTTGAAGCCACTGAGTCTGCGGGTCCTTTCCGAGTTACCGAGCCGAATGTAAATAACATCTCTTTGGAAGTGGGGGCGTATACAGAAGTAAAGTGGGACGTTGCCAATACGGATAACAATTTGGTAAACTGCAAGAGCGTTAATATTAAATTATCTGAAGATGGCGGCTTTACTTATCCATATACTTTGGTAGAAAATGTGCCAAATGATGGTAGCCACTTCGTGGTTATTCCTGACGTTGTAACCACTACGGCAAGAGTACGCGTAGAAGCGGCAGATAATATCTTTTTTGATATTTCTAATAATAATTTCGAAATCACGCCTCCTTCACAAGCGGGATTTTCTTTTCAAGTAACACCGTTCAGCCAACAAGTCTGTCTTCCCGAAAGTCCAGTTATTGACCTCAACGTCGGTTCCTTACTTGATTTCACGGAACCTGTGACCATCGCCGTTAGCGGCATTCCTCAGGGTGCGACTCCCGTTTTTACCGCTAATCCAGTATTGCCCGGTAGCACCGGAAACAATTTGACCTTCAATACGGACAACGTAACTTCTGATGGTAACTACGAAATAACCATTAAGGCTTTTGTGGCGGGTACCATGGATACAAGTTTCCGTACCGTAAACATAACAACGATTTATAGCGATTTCTCTAGCTTTGCTGTGACGTCACCTGCTCCGGGGATGTCGGGTGTTGAAGTAGTACCAACTTTCGAATGGACGGCTAATGGTACTTCGGATGCTTATGACATTGAAATTGCAACGAACCCAGCTTTTGAGGCAGATGATATTGTGGATGCCGTTTATGACTATACAAGTACTAGTTTTCAATCAGACATTGTATTATCTGCCAGTACCCTTTATTATTGGCGAGTGCGACCGAAGAATATTTGTGGTGATGCGGATTTCACGAGCATTTCTACTTTTCATACGGTTGCATTAAGTTGTGAAATTTATGACAGTAGCGATGGCCCTAAGTTTATCTCTGAGTCTCAGTTGCCTAATGTTATCTCTACGATTAGTGTTTTTCCTGAAGGCCCAATTAGTGATGTCAACATACTCAACATTAATGTAGATCACAACTCCGTGCAGCATGTAGATGGCTATTTAAAAGGACCAGATGGTACTGAGGTGAAATTATTCTCACAAGTTTGTGGAAACACACAAAAATTCAGTCTCGGATTTGATGATCAAGCTCCTACTCAGGTTCCATGTCCTCCCGTCAGTGGTTTGGTACACACCCCAGAAGAAAGTTTGAGTGTTTTTAATGGCTTGGGTACTTCTGGAGATTGGCAGTTTCGAATCAAGGTAGTAGATACAGATGGAGACGGTGGATTTTTGAATTCTTGGAGATTAGAACTTTGTTCTAGCAGCAGTCAAAATGGTCCCGTCTTGGTCAACAATAAAGAATTGCCATTACCTCCGACGGCGAGTCGAAAAATTTCCTTGGATTTCTTATTAACGGAAGATGATAATAATACTGCAGAAGAATTAATCTATACAATCGTTTCAACGCCCATCAACGGTGATCTTGAACTCGATGGAACTGTTTTAACAATTGGAGATCAATTCAAGCAGAGCGATATTGATTTGTCTAAATTACAATATAACCACCTTGCGGCGGCGACCACTAACGATCAATTTGGATTTACGGTTATCGACGGAGATGGTGGATGGATTGATATTACACAGTTTAATATCTTGATTGATCCAAATGTAGTGTTGAGTACGATTGATGTTGAAAAAGCCAATAGCACGTTAATTTTCCCGAATCCAACGCAAGACGTTTTGAACGTTGAATTTGCGAGTGCTTTTGACGGAGAAGTTGTATACAGCATTTTCAATGTACAAGGAAAAAGCTTACTTAGCGGTGTCATTGGTGCCAAACAAAAAAATACACAAATCAATACGGCAGCCTTGAGCAATGGTATTTACTTACTTAAATTCCAAAGCGGAAATGCGGTTTTCACTAAAAAAGTGACTATTCAGCAATAAGCGATTTATAATACTTTAGAAAGAAATTCCTTTTAACTTTCTTTCTGCAACAGCCCCTTCTGATTCCATACAGAAGGGGCTATTTTTTTTCTAAAAATATTTGGTTTTAAATCCCCTAAATCCAAAAGCCAAACACCGTTTTGCTTTGCTTCCTTGCTATAGAAGCGACAAAACCCGTTTCAGATTCACAAGTAAAGGCACAAGCGCTTATCTTTGTAAGATAAATAACTTTCTAGATCACTTCCGTAGGCTATATCGACCATACCTACATTTACAAAATAAATGACTATGCGCATTTTGTTTACCCTTTTATTGCTTAGTTACTTAAGCTCAACCAGTATCGCTCAGCCAAATACTTCCCTGTGGACTTCCGTTCCCGAAGAAACAATTGAACGAGCCGATGATTGGCAACAACGCATTATTCCACAACAGTTTGATACTTATCGCTTAGATTTGGCGCAGTTAAAAACCCGTTTGCGGCAAGCACCACTAGAAGGACGAAATGGGGATGGATTGACTTTGTCTTTACCTTTTGCAAATGGTACTTTCGCTAGATTTGAAGTATTTGAGTCGCCAATTATGGAACCCGGCTTAGCCCTAAAATATCCCAATATTAAAACCTATAAAGGCTATCTTATTGAAAATCCGGCGACCACGGTAAGAATGGATTTCACGCCAAACGGCTTTCACGCCATGATCCAATCTACCTCCGAAGGCACGATTTTCATCGATCCTTATGCTTACGGGCAACAAACGTATCACATGGTTTACCACAAAAAAGATTTCCACCCTTCGGAGGAAGCGATTGCTCAAAAAGTTTGTCACGTTGCCACACCGACAACCTCCTTAGCAATAGACCAAAGCAATAAAGCTGCGGCAACGACACTCAACGAATGGGCTAGTTCCAGAACGCCTTCAACTCCAATCGAACTACGCACTTACCGCTTAGCGGTAGCGACAACGGGAGAGTACACGATCTATCATGGCGGAACGGTCCCACTCGCCCTCGCAGAAATGGTTACCGCGATCAACCGCGTCAATACCATTTTTGAAGCAGAAATTGCGGTGAGAATGATTCTGGTGGCCAACACCGATTTAATCATCTTTACGAATCCTGCAACGGATCCTTTTACCAATGGAAATACGGGAGCGATGATTGACGAAAACCCTGCAACGGTGAATAATGCGATTGGATTTAACAATTATGACGTTGGTCATGTTTTTGGGACTAACGCGGGTGGTTTAGCACAATTAGGCTCCGTTTGTGGCAACAGCAAGGCACGTGGTGTAACTTGCTTAGGGAATCCCATTGGAGATCCATTTTACGTAGATTATCTTTGCCACGAATTGGGACATCAATTTGATGCCAACCATACCTTTAACAACTGCGGAGGTAATGAGAATTCTGGAACAGCTTTCGAGCCGGGTAGTGGGAGTACGATCATGTCGTACTCTGGTTTGTGTGGTAGTAATAACGTGCAGTTTGCTGCTAATCCCAATTATCATTCTTACTCCTTGGAGGAAATGATTCTCTTTACTCGAATAGGACAAGGAGACGGTTGCGCAACCAAAGTAATGACGAGCAATAATACACCAGAAGCCACAATTTTACTTGAAGATGGATTTTATATTCCGATCCAGACGCCTTTTGCCTTAACGGGTAGTGCGACCGATCAGGATGGCGATAATTTGACTTACAATTGGGATCCTTTTAACCTCGGTCCACTTCAGCAACCCTTAGGCTCCCCCGCGGGGAACTCCCCTCTCTTTAAGTCCGTCCTTCCGAGTACTTCTCCAACGCGGATTTTTCCAAAGCTCACGAGTATCATTAATAATTTTTCTGACGATACGGAAGTCTTACCGAGTATTTCTCGCTTACTAAATTTCCGGTTTACCGTAAGAGATAACAACGTAGAAGGTGGCGGCGTAGATTGGGATGAAATTGCCTTTGAAGCTACGGCCTCAGCGGGACCATTTTTGGTAACCGCTCCAAATACGAACGTTGATTGGAAGGTAGGAGATTACGTAGAAGTCAATTGGGACGTTGCGAATACAGACAATAGTTTAGTAAATTGCCAAACGGTAAATATCAAATTATCGACGGATGGTGGTTTTACTTATCCTATTATGTTGATGGAAGCAGTTCCTAACGATGGAAGTCATTTTGTGGTAGTTCCAAATTTGGTCGGGACAACTTGCCGAGTGATGGTCGAAGCGGCGGATAATATTTTCTTTGATATTTCCAATACGAATTTTAAAATTATTCCGCCAACGGAGGCTGGTTTTGCTTTAAATGTTACGCCTTACAGTCAGCAAGTTTGTTTGCCTAATAGTCCGATCATTGATTTAGACATTAGCGCTTTATTGAACTTTGATGAACCGGTTACTTTTGAAGTAACGGGGCTTCCCGCAGGTGCCGTTCCCGTTTTTACAACTAATCCTGCATTGCCTACGAGTACAAACAATACTTTGAGTTTTGATATGAGTGCGGTGACGGTAGATGGTGATTATCAGTTACAAATTATCGCTTACGGTGACAATACGGATACCACTTATCGAGAAGCAATTTTTTCTACGATTTATAGCGACTTTACTAGTTTCACTTTGACGGAGCCAGCACCGGGTAGCTCTGGGGTAGAAGTAGCGCCCGTTTTTAAATGGACGGCTAATGGAAGCTCTGATGCTTACGATATTGAGATTGCGACGAATCCAGCGTTTGGTAGTTCAATCATTGATGCCATTTATGATTTTACGGGTACGGAATTTCAATCAAATATTGTACTAGATGCCAATACGCTTTACTACTGGCGAGCACGACCAAAAAATATTTGCGGCGAAGGAAATTATACGGACATTGCTACTTTCCATACCGTTTCTTTGGGCTGTGAAGTTTACTCCAGTAACGATGGGCCAAAGTTTATTTCTGAATCTCAACTGCCCAATGTCAGCTCAACGATTGCGGTAGTGGCAGACGGAACGATAAACGATTTAAACATCCTCAATATTGACGTTGAGCACGATGCGGTGCAACACGTTGATTTATTTTTAAAAGGACCCGACGGGACGGAAGTTAAACTATTATCAAGTGTTTGTGGAAACACCAAAAACTTCAGCCTTGGTTTCGATGATCAGGCGCCCTCGGTAGTTCCTTGTCCGCCCATCGGTGGTTTAAAGCACGTACCCGAAGAAAGTTTGAGTGCCTTCAATGACTTGAGTACTGCCGGAGATTGGCAATTTAGAGTAAAGGTCATTGATACCGATGGCGACGGTGGATTTCTAAATTCTTGGAAGTTAGAGCTTTGTTCTAATGTTAATCCTTCTGGTCCTACCTTGATCAATAATTTAGAATTGCCTTTACCTCCGAGTGCGGATCGTGCCATTACTTTTGATTTCCTTTTGGCGGAAGATGTAGATAATGTTGCGGAAGAATTGGTTTATACTTTAGTTAGCTTACCTACGAATGGCAATTTATTATTGAATGCGCAAGTCCTTACCGTTGGCGATCAATTTAGCCAAAGAGATATTAATGAATCTCGATTGGATTACTTTAATACCAACGTGGCTGCGACGGAAGATCATTTCCTATTTACGGTGGTTGATGGCGATGGTGGTTGGATTGATATTACGGAGTTTGATATTTTGATTGATCCAGACGTTAACATTAGTACCCTTGATTTGGTTTATGCCAACTATACTTCTATTTTCCCTAATCCCGCAGATCAAAGTATCAATATTCATTTTGCGGAAGCGATGCAAGAAATAGTTCAGTATACGATCCTGAATATTCAAGGAAAAGAATTATTAAGTGGTACCATTGCTGCGACTCAGCAAGATCATCTGGTTCCCGTTCAGCAGTTGTCGAACGGTATTTATTTTGTAAAATTCCAAATGGGACAGGCTTATTTTGCAAAGAAATTTAGTATTCAACGATAAGTTGTTTTCACCAATAAGATGAATGGATATCCCGAATGGCACTAAATGGTCATTCGGGATATTTTTTTAAATTTTTAGTACCGAAGAGATTGCTCGAAAGATGTGAACGAGTTCCGTACCAACGAGTTCCTATTGACGCTCCCCTATCTCACGCGCACGATAGTTTTGTAATCCAAAAAAGACCGCCAAACTAAGCAAGCAAATAATTCCTAATCGCAAGTACAGATGATGCTCCGTTAGCGCAATCGGTTTCATATCTCCGATGGGAATAAATGCCGCCCAGAAAAAAGGATGGCTATGCTCATTTCTGTTTTGCTGAATGTACTTCAATTGTGCTTGTCGCAAAGCTTCTGCCTTGTTATTGCCCGCTTTAATATTTTGATAAAACTGTTCCATCAAATCTGCCGTTTTTTGATCGTTGACGGACCACAAGGTTGTGATAATACTTTTGGCACCCGCATAGGAAAAACCTCGGGCTAAACTCGTAATACCTTCCCCTTTTTGCAATTCCCCTAAGCCTGTTTCGCAAGCGCTTAAAACGACCATATCGGCGTTGAGTTTGAGATTGTACAAATCTTTGACGTGAAGCATTTCATTTTCTATCGTATCTTTTTGGGTTGCAAAAACGAGATAGGAATAATTGTTTTCGTCATCGTTGGTTTGAGCGTGTGTAGCAAGATGGATAATTTTATAATTTCTAGCCTGCTCGATGAAATTGCTCTCTGTCGCTTCCGTGCCGAGTAAAACCTCTCCTTCCAACAAGTTTGCGATGCGTTGTGCTTCTTTGGTGTTGAATTGTAAATTGCCAAAAGCACGCTGTGTGCTCCATTCCTGATCCCCTGCGAATACGGGAGCAAAAGCAATCAAGTTTTTTTGTGGCGGCGAAGCTGAATGTAGTAAATCTTGCTGAAGCAAACTTGCGGAGAAACTATAACTCAATGCAAATTTTTTCAATAAAAAATCGTACCGGCGATACTTTTCTAAGGTCTGGGGATAACTCGTTAGTAAGACTTCAAAAGGCAGATATCCGAGTACTCCATCCGGAATAATTCTAAGCTTTTCGATCGCGTTTAACTGGAGTGATCCAAGTAATTTACGGTGTAAGTCAAAAGCTAGTTGTGCAAAATGTTGTGCTTCGTGGTCTTTGGCTTCCAACAAGCGGCGAGGATAAGTGATAATATTGGTCCGTAATGCGGCGATCCAATCTCCCAAAGGAAAATCTTTTTTGATTTTATAAAGTTCAATTTTTTCCTTTGTAATTAAAAAGCAAAAGATGTCTGCTTCCCCAACAAAATACTCTAAGAGCGCTTCTTTTTCTTCGAGCAGTTCTTTTTGGATATGATCCACCGAAATGATTTTCCTACGATACTTCAGCTGAAAATAGGCAGGATAATCTTGCTCAAATTTATTCATTAAAATAGCGTAAGATTGTTTTAAATCGAAGGTTTTATTTCTAAATAAAGTAAGTTCCTCCCTTTCTTTTCCAGCTACTTTTAGCCGATACGTTTGCTTCTCATAAAAGGAAATCCCGAGCCGTAGCGTCTGTTCTTTTTCGATCAAACTATCCGGAATTCCCGTTGATAAAATACCCTTAGATTTATATAAAGTTTCCAATAAAACGACACTTTTACTTTTCTCAGAAAATTGAAAGGCTTGGCGCAGCCAATCTACTTCCCCCGTGCGTTGATGCAATTGATAACAGTAATTAATGGCTTTGGTAAAAATGGGATAGTAAGTATCGAGCAATTGCAATTTGGCTTTATTCTCCAAGTATTGAATACGCAAAAAGTCAATAATTTCCATCGCGACTTTACAATCGACCAAAGCTGTTTGCAACAAAGAGCTTTGTTGATCGCTGTTGTATATTTTTTCAAAAAGAGCAATTCGATGTTCTAAAGTCTCCAAAATGCGAACACCTGTATTTCTATTTTTATAAGTTTTTTCATTTTCAGGATCGAAGGCTAAAGTTGTTAATGCGGCTTCAAAATATTTGAGCGCTGCTGGCACGTCATTTAGATCGATGGCTAAATTTGCTAAGTGCTTATAAATTGTAGCTAAAATTGGAACGTCATTTTGATAACAAGCTTGCATACTCGTCAAAGCCTTTTTGTATTGCAAGTTGGCGGATTGATACTTTTTCTCTCTTTGATAAATCAAGCCAATACTACACAAACTCTCCGCGTAATGCGCACTGCAAGTCTCTTCGTTATTTTGATAAATCTGTAGCGCTTGACCATAAAAGTATAAAGCCTTTTTGGATGCTCCAATTTTGGTATAGCACTCCCCTAGATTATTATACGTCGTAGCTAAAAAGCTATGTTGGTCTGGTAACAGTTTTAATTTTATCGCTAAGGACTTTTTAAATAAATCTAATGCTTCGCGATAATTCCCTTTTGCCAGTTGGACATTTCCAAGGTTGTTGTATTTCCCGAGAATTCGATCATCTGCAAGACCGTGATTAACTAAAATAATATCCAATGACTTTTGAAAGAGTTCGTTGGCTCTTTCAAAATCCTGCATTTGATAGTAGCAAGCTCCTTGGTTGGCTAACGTTCCAATGAATTGATCGTGACTGTAGGTATGAAATTTCTGATACAATAATTTAGAAATTTTATCATAGTACATACTCGCCATTTGATAATTGCCCAAGTAATAATAACAAAGTGCTAAAACATTTAGCTGCTGGGTTAGCGCAATTTCTTGTTTTTCTGCAAGGCTTAGTATTTCCACACCACGCGTGGCATAAGCGATTCCACCTTCTATGTCCCAACTTCGTAAGGCAGCGACGCTCATCGGTTTATAAGCTTTGGCGAGGCGAACATCGTTCTTTCCATACTTTTGGGTATAGTGATTTAGCGCTTGTGTAGCCAATGACAATGCATCTTGATATGCTCCAATAAAGTTTAAAGAATCTGCTGTTACGATCCAATTTTCTGCTTTTTTATCGGAGGAGGAAGGTTGGCCGTGGATGCTTGTTGCCCCAAAAAGGCAAAGGAATAGTATAATCCAATTTCTCATGCTCAAGTTGTTCGAATCTTCATAAAATGTACACAGAGTACGTTAAGTTAAGAGCGAAAACTTGAATATTTTACGGCTGTAAGATTTTGTTTTTTAAAACCATTTCTTAAGACAGCCTATAAGTAATTCTAATATAACAAAAAAAATACAAACAAAAAAATAGCGCTCGCTAGTTATAACAAAAAAAATAGCGCAAGCCTAATTCCTACATTGAAAGATCAACTTCTTGGTAGTAAATTAGACTTGCGCTAAGCAAGTTTTTTTAGTAAAATGAGCTTAAGTACTTTATAATATAAATTGAAGTTGTTTAAAAACTCCAAAAAGAGCTTCAACCTGCCTGCCGGCAGAGGCAGGCCTGAACAAAAAACGCTGCTTACTTGCGTGAAGGCAAAGCCTTTCTCAACTGCTTTTAGAATTATTAAACAACTTCCTTATTAAGGCTTCAACTTATCTTCGATGTAGCTCAATACTTTATTCATCAAATGTACGCGATCCTTACCCCGCACATTATGAGGATGCATAGGATAAGGCATGAAGTCGATCAAGATGCCATCTTGTACAAACTTTTGTACCAAAGACAAATTGTGCTGCATCACAACAACGTCATCAACCGTACCGTGAATCAATAGTAAATCACCTTCTAAATTTTGTGTATACTCCATCAACCGTGCTTTTTTGTAACCCGCGGGGTTTTCTTCGGGTCGATCCATATAGCGCTCTCCGTACATAATTTCGTAGTATTTCCAATCGGTAACGGGACCGCCCGCGACACCAACTTTAAACGTTCCGGGTTCCCGCAACATCAACGAAGTCGTCATAAAACCGCCGTAACTCCAACCGTGTACCGCCATCCGGTCACCGTCGATGTAAGGCAAAGATTTAAGATAATTGACCGCAGCGATTTGATCTGCGATTTCGGCGTCTCCTAGTTTACGGTGAATGACACTTTCAAATTCGAAGCCTCTATTTTTGGAACCTCGATTATCCACCGTAAAAATAATGTATCCCTTTTCTGCCATGTAGTGCATCCAAAGCGGCGCGCCACCCAACCAACGATTCGTGACCATTTGTGCGTGCGGACCACCGTAAACGTAAACTAAAACCGGATATTTTTTTTGTGGACCAAAGTCGCTCGGCTTAATCATTCTAGCGTGTAAGGTTGTTCCGTCGGCACCTTGCAAGTCAAAGATTTCGGTTGTTCCAACTCGATATTCCTCCAAAGGATTTTCGGAAGTTAACAAGTTTTTCAATCTATTCCCTTTTAAGTTAATGAGATTGATGACACTTGATTTTTGTAAATTAGAATACCGATCCAAAAGATAAGCGCCATTATCACTTAAAGCAAAACGGTGTACTCCGGCTTCTACATTGATCCGCTCAGATTGTTCAGATTGCAAGTCGGAAACGTAAGCATAAATATTCAGCCCCGTATCGTCTGTTGCTTCTACTACGACGCGCTTTCCCGTATCATCGAGTCCTAAAATATTTTGTACAACCCATTTCCCTTTGGTGATTTGATTGAGCAACTTCCCGTCGGTGTTGTAACGATATACGTGTTGAAAACCATCTCGTTCACTCATCCACAAAAACTCTGAATTGTTGTTGGGTAAAAACCAAACGGGATGTTCTGGTTCTACGTAGCGTTCGTGCTTTTCTTCAAATAAGGTTTTCACCAAGTTGCCCGTAGCGACGTCATATTTATTGAGCCACATTTGGTTTTGATCTCGATTCACAACGGCGATATAAACAAACTTCTCTTCGGGTCCCCAAGCTAAGTTGGTTAAGTATTGCTCGGGATCGCCCGTGACCTTGAGGTAAATCGTTTTATTCGTTTTAGTATTGTAAATACCGACTTTAGCCGTTTCACTTTTTTGTCCTGCCATCGGATATTTGATCTTGCGTAAGGTTCCGGGCGTCGTGCTAATATCAAGTAAAGGATAATCTGCAACGGCGGTTTCATCTTTTTGATAAAAAGCAAGATGACTGCCTTTGGGCGACCAAAAAGTACCTTTTCCAATACCAAATTCATACCGTGCAATCGCTTGTCCACTCACCACATTCGCATCCGCAATATCCGTTACTTTAATCGCAGCCTCACTTGGCGTGGCCAAGTATAAATTATTATCTACGGTATAAGCTAAGCGCTTTCTGGCAACGTCAAAGTCTAAGTTTGCCGCACCTGCAGGAATCGCCATAATCATGCTTCCCGTCTTCGTTTGATAATTATATTGGTAGTATTTTCCTTTAGAAGAGAAATAAAATTCTTGGTTATTGATCCAACGAATAAAGGGCATTCGCGCCAAAGATAAATCAAGTGCGGTATTCACCTGCGACAACAAAACCATCGGTGTTGTATTTCCTCCCGCCGCAAATTCAATAATTTCATCTCCGTCGGCAGAAGTACAACTTAGGCTATTTGCATTTTTCACCCATTGCAAATTAGACATCCTTTCTGGACCTAAAGTTGAAAAGCCTTTTAAAACTGCATCATTTAAGCTCAGTTCTTTTTTTTGCGCTTGTAGGTTAAGCCCCCATCCAAATAGTAGTAGGGTTGCTAGTAAAGCAATTTTTCTCATAGTATTTTTTTTAAATTAACTTAATTTTTTGGGGCAGTCCTTTCACTTGCTAGAAGCCAAGATTTACTAACTCCACCAATAACACCTTATTAAATACTTCGTTTATCGAACATTTTGAACCTGCCTTTTCGGCCTACTCCACATCGGCTCCTCGCCTTAACCCTTTTCAAGGATTAGACTCCGGGCTTCCTTGATTAGCACAAAAGTCCAACGCTCAAAATATTCACAAACTTAAATTACAAAGCAGTAAACCTATAGTTTTAAAACGTGCTTTTATCCCCATTCTCCGCTAACGGGGCTATCTTTAATTTTTAAATAATTTTCAATTTCTCGTTCGATGTATCGAGCATAACTATCCGAGTGTAAGCCTTTCACCAGATTGAACGCTGATCTATCGGTCAAGATCAAATCTACCGAAAAGGCATAAACCGGAGTATCATTAGACCTACCCACTTCGTATCGTTTGACATAGAGTTGCTTAATATCTTGAGGCGTGAAGTACTTATCTTTTTGAATCAGAAAATTAAGTGGTTTGTGTTCGACCGACAGCTGATTTTCATCAACGGTAATGTAGGTTGTATTGACGAGGTAACCGATTCCTGCGTAAAGCAGATAAACCCCTACTGCGATGAATGGAATCATAAAAAGTGCAACGCCAAATTCTCCAGAGAAGATCGTAATGCTTGTAAAAAAAAATACAAAAACATTCCAAAACAAGGCAAAAAAGAGCGTAAAAAACTTACCGGACTTACGCCACTTTACCATAATTTCTAGTTCATTCATCAACTTCAAAACCTCAATTCCCGGAGGAATAATCAATGGTTCATTGCGCAATACGGTAGGAAATTCTCCCCTTTCTTCTCGCTCTTTGGTAAATTCAAAAATATTATTGCAGCTTTTGCATTTCGCAATAGTCTTGACGATATTGATGTCGTCATAAGGAATGGGAAACTGACAGTCTGGGCAGTTTAAGGCCATAACGGAATAACTTGTTTATTACAATTGGAGATCAGCTAATGATGAAGCACGACATTACGCAACGTGTTTAGCAACGAATTTAATAAATCTTAGCAAAAGAATCGCTAAAATGGGGCAATGTTCTCTTATAATTGGTAGACAAAAAGGGATTTAAAGCTTAAATGCACGATGAAGTTGTTAAAAAAAGGAACTATAGCCTTGCGATACTTAATCTTTTGCGGCCAATAGCACATAATAAGGTGCCAATCGAACGCCTTGTGTCCCCAATCTTCCGATCATCCAGTTGAACATTGCCTTGATCTTATTCATCATTCCATTTTGTGGACTACTTCCGTAGAAGCCTTGGACGACTTGGGTTGTAAAAGCTTGTTGCGCTAGAATTTCGTTGAGTTGGTAAGGATTCATTAGCTTTTCGCACCAATTTCCCGTCAAGGGATCACAAGTATTTGTGGGGTGGTCAATCGGTTGCGGTAACACGCCTGTAGCTAGATAGTTTTTGGCGGCAGCTTCGATATCTTTTTTGATTTTTCCGCGAGTCAATTCGCTGAGTTGTTCAATTTCTTGTTCGTTCAATTGATCGTTTGCAAAAGCTTGGAGCAATTGCTTGCGAATCGTCGCGTAAGCTTGTAAACTATCTTGTTCCTTTTTCCCCGGATACATTTCTCGATCTAGTTGATCTACCTTTTGCTGAGCTTTCTTTAAGCGACGGTTAATCATCGGGTTCAAGCTATTCGCCGCAGTCTCTAAGACGATTCGCAGTGGCGTATCGTTTCCTAACTGCGGTAAGGCCACGAGTAAACGTTCAATCTCGTAGACGTGTTCGATCACTTCACTAGATAGCACTACTTGACAAGCGATGGATTCCGTTTTGCAATAGCGAATTACGTCGGTCACGTCGCCTTGTACAAAAGTTATTTTGTAGCCTAAGGCTTCCGCTAAGACTTGAGCATCATGACAACAAACTTCATAAATATCATTATAAATCACTTTGGCGAAGCCTAATTCTGCCGCCAAGAAGGAGAGAATTCCCGTTCCACCACCATAATCGACCACTACCATTTTTTCCCGATCTACGGGATGCTGATCGAGCGCCAAATACAAAAGGTAGGTATACATTTGTAGACTATGTTCCAAGTGGGTAAGATGATGTGCTGCGTACTTTCGAATATAAGCAGAAATCTCTAACTCCTCTAAGTTTAGTCGATTGAGCTTAGTCTCTAAGCGCAGGGCAGCTGCGGACAATGTTGCAATCAATTTTTGATTGGGAAAACGAGGGCCTTGCGGATAGACAAATTTCATAGGTACGAATGATTAGCCCCGCAAAGATACAAGAATTACGAAGGTAAGAACCAAGTTCATCGAACCTTAATACAATTATCGTTTAAAATAGTACTCCCGACGGGGTTCGAACCCGCAACCTCTGCTGTGAAAGAGCAGTGACTTAACCAATTCGTCTACAGGAGCAATTCATATGAAGTACGATTAGAAGTTCGAGAAGGATTCGAACCTTCATCCCTAGAATCAAAATCTAGGATCTTCACCCTTAGACCATCGAACTATTTTATTGTACCTCAGGAGGGACTCGAACCCACAACATCGTGATACTAAGTCACGCATCTCTGCCAATTGGATTACTGAGGCATTTCGTTTTTATATTTTTACAGTAAGGTGCGAACCCCCTTTCATTTTGGTCTAGCAGCTTAGGATTTGAGCCTAAACGTTCTTTTCATTGCGTTGCCAATCAACTTGCTGGCAATGAAAGATCTAGTTTTTCAACTAGTCCGCTTCCTTAGCGTGCTGCTTTTCCAGTACTTGTTTTGGTAACATTTTTTTATAAATGCTCCCCGTTGATTTTTCATAGCTTTGGTTTTCTCGCTCAGAGTCGAACTGAGACAATACGTTTTGGTTGGTCTCTCCTACTAGAGACAACGAGAATATTTTCGTGGTGACGGATAGATTCGAACTATCATCGCCAAGGGCTTCAACCTTGCGCTCTACCAATTGGAGCTACATCACCTTAGTATTGATCTGATGTTGCAATCAATGATCTAACTTCTAAGTATCCATTGACACCGAAGTTGATTATAAATTGAAGCACTAATAAAAACTAGCACGGTGTACGAAAAACCTATTTTGCAAAAAAATTGCAAAAAAGCAGATCAGCGAAAAGGAATGGTGAAAAAGAAATGTTTTCGCTGCTGCTTGGACTAACAGCTGCGAATTCGTGAGAAGGCAAACTATTAGTAGGGATGACGGTCAACAAAATCGGCTTGCACCTCGATCCGTTCACCAGCACCAAGGGCTGGAAACAAATCTTGCGAACCGAAGGATTTGGAAGCCGTAAAAATATTTTGTTGTAAGAATAACATCTTAAATGTTTTATTCGTGAATTTAAAATCGTTGATCAAATCATATTGTCATGATCCGTTACGACCTATTAATGCTTTTTGAGACTAGATTAGTTCCATGAGGTTAAAAAAATATTTGGAGCCATTTAAATTTTATTATAAAAAACTGGTTTACAGTTTTTTAGTAGGAAGGAAAAAATATCTTTTCTATACAAGATCATCTTCCTTTTTCAAACTAATATACCGATCACTGAAATAAAAAATCACGATGGTTACTAAAAAAGTGGAGCCGTAGTAAATCAATTTCAGAAGATCTACTTTTTGGGAAGCATCAGAAATGAAAAACATAAAATAGCTCAAAAGAATGAGCACACTTTTTGCTAAAGGGAAAATTGCCCAAGACTTGATACTGAGTTGCACGTATTCGTGTTTGAGGACAATTAGGATAATGGCTGCTAATTGGAAAAACATGGTAAACAATACTGTGAAATCTTGCAGCACGAGTAACTTGATGGCACTCAAGTTGAAAAAGCCAAAGATGACCAGTAAGACAAAATAGATATAATATTTATTATGATAAATTGCTTTTTCCAAGGTAAAGATTCAGGTTAATATTTTTCACAAAAATAGTCAATAAAACTTAGTTGGTAAGACGTATTTGGATAACGGTACCGAAAGTTATTAATTGTCTTGGTAAATAGTAAGCCTTGGTATCACTATTCTAGGATGGAACCGTTTTAAAATAAAATAGCAGACCAGTAAAAACCAGTCTGCCATTTTAAATTTTTCGTTTTGTTGACCTAATGCATTAGTCTCTTACTTTCATGAAGCTTTTAGATTTTGGTGCAAAACCGTCCACCTTCAAATAAATCAGATAAAATCCAGCGGGTAAATCTGTAACATCTAGGGTTAATTGATTTGCTCCTTTTGATAATTCTGTATCGGTATGGAAGAGTTCAACGCCTTGTGCATTTGCTACAATTGTTTTAACTGCCGCATTTTCTTTGAGCTCAAAGTCAAGCGCTACTTCTCGTTCTACCGGATTCGGATACAAGCTTAAGCCCTCGATCATTTCTGCTGCCAAACGAGCATTAACGCTACTGAGATTAATTGTATAATCTTCCACTTCTCCAACCGGAAATTCACCACAAGGATCCGCATACGCTTCTCGCTGCATGGCTACTCGCATTCTTGTCGTTCCTGAACTTGCCGTATTCGGTACGGTAATAAAGTCTGTAATGGTTGCGTTCGGTGTGCCATTGATTGGTTTGGGCAGCATACCAGAAAACGCTAATTCTTGTGGCTCTTCAAAAATATTATTTTGATTGTAATCAATCCATACTTTCCAATATTCGTCGTAAGTCGTGTAACTAAATCCTGCCGTCAAACTAAGCGTATAGGTATTTCCAATTGTAAGATTAGCACTTTGATTTGTAAAATCACTATACGTTGACTTGGAAGAAGTATGATTTAAGTCTGCTAAATTAACACTACTAATCCATTCGTGCCAAGGGAAAACGCCACTTGCTTCGCAGTACTCCTCCGCCGTTTGGCCAGTTGTTACGTTAAAGCTGCGTGTAACTGGTGGTGCCGCATTGAAGTCTGCGTTCCCTGCTTGCGTTGCACGTACAACTACCGTTCCGGTGCCCCCCGTCAAACTTAAGGTGTTTCCAAAAACTGCAGCAGGTCCCGCTAAAATTTCAAAACTTACAGGAAGGCCAGAACTAGCCGTTGCCGTTAATTGAAACGGACTATTAGTCGCCGTTTGGTCTGGAATATTTGCAAAGCTAATCGTTTGGTCTTCCACAGGAGAAACACCGCTATTAACACAGATTTTAATTTCTCGGATTTTAGCTTCGGAAGCTGTTTTATCAAAGCGTAGGTATCTCGTCGTTAAATTCAAGTTTTCAAATTTTTCCCATTGGAGATATTGTGCAGTGTTATAACTCACCACTTTATTCCCCCAGTTTCCAGGTGTACCCTCAAAGATTTCGAAGTCTCCAATCCCACTACCATCTAAAAGTGCAATTGTATTAATTTCATAAACTGCGCCGAGATCAATATAAGCAGATTGTGGGCCCCAAGGTAAATTCCATTCTTGGGTAGGTGCAGTACTTCCTTCTTCGCAAATTGGATCACCCGCTTCGCTTTGTTCATCTACTAAACTGCCACCTTGATTGACGACGTAAACGTTAGAGTTGTTACTCAAGTTCGTAATCATATCTGGCGTTAAGTTCAGTACCGTACAATCACAGCCTGTTGGTCCAGAAGAAGTCACATTAAAACTACGATCCACATTGGGCGCAGCATTAAAATTAATATTACCCGCTTGACTCGCTCGTACGGTAACGGTTCCCGTACTTCCCGTTAGGCTAATTACATTTCCTGCGAGGGTTGCTGGTCCAGAAATAAGGGTAAAGCTTACGGGTAAACCAGAACTCGCGGTTGCGCTCAAGCTAAATGGAGCTGCCGTTGTTGTTTGATTAGCAATTGAAGTAAAACTAATCGTTTGGTTCTGAGGCGTTGGAGTTGTCGTTGTACCATTGACTGCGCCCGGCGTTGCTGGAATGGCTGTCCAACTTTCCGCTAAGGCATTATCCAAACTAGGATTTGTTAATTGTAAAGTTGGTCCATCACCATCCGCTGCGGTTGGCCAAGGATCTTTATCGTCATATTCTACGGCATCAATTAAAACGCCGTTCGCATTTTTCAAGGTAATTCTTTCTCCACCACCGCTTAAGCCGAAGCCGCCTGGATCTTGACCGAAGTCCCCTACGTAATTAGTCACCGAAGGATAGACTGCGGTAAAACTAGCTTCCTCTTCTACGAGTACGAGATAACCACCTGCTGGTAAAACCGTATTGGCAGGAAGCCCAAAAAAGTCATCACTCTCATCTTCAAAATACCACCCCGAGATATCCACTGAAAAATTATTCGGATTATGAAGTTCTATCCAATCTGCTGGATCAGGACTATCTGGAGAGTTGTAATTGATTTCATTAATTACGATTGGCGCCGTCGTTGTAGAACCTAACCCAAAGTTAGCGGTCAAACTGGCGTTACTGGAAATATTAATTGCCGTCGTGGCATTCGAACTATTACTCGCACCAGACCAATTATTAAAAACAAATCCGCGATTCGCTTTTGCACGGGCGGGAATATCAATGCCGCGGAAGTAAACGCCAGAGAACGGTAAGTTATCTTCTTCTAAGGTCAAGGTGCTATAAAAAATAGTTCCCCCATTTGCAGGATTTGCATTCACTGCGACGTTACCTGTTCCTGTGATTTCGTCAAAAGCTTCTACGAAATGATTGCGAACTGTAGGTACTCGATTATTAGCAAACAACCGTAATTTATCTACGTTTTGTGTCCAAGAGAAGAATCCACCAGACCATCTATCTTTGTGTGCTTGGATTTCTGGTTCGTATGTATTTTCTAACGCATCAATTTGACTCACTACTCTACTTGGATTATATAAAACATTGAGTTGATCCGCCATTTTATTAATCATGTCGTGGCGCCAGCCATCGTTCTCTACAATTTTTCGAAACAGTTGCGTTGCTCTGATTGAGTTCGGCCAGTTGAAACCGTTAGGAACCAACAATCGTTCGATCGAATTCTGTGTCCAATTTCCAGTGTTCCATCCACCATTAAGGTTAAACAAACCGAAGCTAAAATCGAGATCAAAAGTCATCCATCTCCATTGTCCATCTTCTGCTCTTTCTCTCCAGCGCTTATCATTATTTGCGGGCCAATCTACGTTATCGGTGTACAAATTGAAAACGATGTAATCCATGTAATGATCGACGTCTAATCGTTCCGCCAACAAGTCAAAGTTTGCAGCGTTATTAAAATTATTATCTTCTACGAAATCTGCGAAGCTATTCCACTCCTCTGCGTCACCTTCTTTTACTTCCGTAAAATTTTCCAAGAAATCAATTTCGTTATCGTCTAATCCAAAATGTACTTTGAGGTATCGCTTATCGGTACGTTCTCGAATATTATGAATGCCGAAATATTCTCCATTTTTATAAAGTACACCAGGACGGTATCCTTGCGTGTATAATTTAGGTTGTTGTATAATTCCACCAACATCTCCTACATTACGAACCAAGCCCGTAACCATTGCATCCCGAAACATCGTAATATTCCAGTCTTGTCCAGAACTTCGAAAGATAAGACTTCGGTATTGGTCGAAGGGAAGATCGTCGTAAATTGGATAATCAATGACGTCCGAACCTAAGCTAGATTTTGCTTTTACGCCGAGTGACTTTTGAGGAAGGCTCAGACTTCCAGAACCGTTCAACTCCATTTCCAACAATTGGCTAAACGCTTGATCGCCGTTCGGTTCAAATAATTCTACGTTCGCTTTGATTTCAATATCCTCTTCCGTTGTCTCATACATAAAATCAAATTCATCCGGATCAACAGAAACCGCAATGATTGGAAATTGATGATTAACGTTAAATAAGTAAGTTTGAGAAATCACCTCACTTGGCAATAAAGGTTCCGCAAAACTACGTGCCCGAATCGTGCTCGTCGAGCTAATACTGATTGGTCCTGAATATAAAATACTTGACGTTGTCGGTTCGGAACCATCTAAGGTATAATAGATATCTGAGTCATTGGTGGCGCTGCTCCAACTAAGTGTAACGGCACTAGAAAAAACACCTCCAACAATAGAAGGCACCGGATTTGCTACCGTTGGTGCACCTGGATCTGTGTCGTTGGTTGCGCCTGGCGTTGGTTCTCCAAACAAATCCCAATCATTTCCTCCGTCCGGCACTCGACCTTCAGAGATATCTGTGATCTGTGGACCAAAAGTATAACTATCCAAAATACTCGTACCATCTGCGGCTACGAGTACAAGATCTTCTCCTCCGGAACCTAGTTTAACATCAACGTGTAAAGGGCCTTGTTCCATTTCTTTATCAAACCACAATAGCAAAAATCCGCCTGCGGGAATTGTCGTGACGCTTGGA
Source organism: uncultured Saprospiraceae bacterium (assembly GCA_937951685.1). Lineage (GTDB taxonomy): Bacteria > Bacteroidota > Bacteroidia > Chitinophagales > Saprospiraceae > CALFBG01. The sequence goes on from CALFBG010000061.1 coordinate 55,397, forward strand.
TTATTCGTAGGAATTTGCCATTGCGTAAGTTCGGTCAAATCATCAGATACATACATTCCTCCGATATTAACGGGACTATTACCAGCATTATATAATTCTACCCAATCATCAAAATCAGCACCATCGGCAATTGTACTTGTGTTGGATGCCATGAATTCGTTGATGTAAATTTGAGCGTTTAAATTGCTAATACAAAAAAGCAAACCCATCGCTAAGACAATTGGTCGAAACGAGCGCGAAGTAGTTTGGGTAATCAACTCCGAAGCGCGAAGCAGCAGTGTAGCGAACTTCTCAAAGTAAGGTGTATTCATAATTTTAGGTTAAAAAAGTGAAGCTTAATCAAGAAGTTACAAAAAATGCTAACTTCTAGCTTTATTATATGTCTTCAAGGAAGAATCGTTGATTCACTGGTAAAATTGGTAGGAGGTCACCATTTTATTACTAGAATAGTTTCCAGTGATCTGTGTCGGTTTTTGAACGCTTTAATAAAAGCTTTTTCATTTGTTACCAAAAATACAAAGATCCATTTATCTATGCATCTTTCTCTGCTAAAAAATAGGTAAAAAGAGGGATAAATACCCAAAAGTATTAGAGATTACATCAAGGATAGTTTAGATATTAGGTAATTTTAATCGTTTTTCAATAAAAATTGCCTCAAGTTCCTAAGGAATTTGAGGCAATATAAATGTGTTTTTATAAATATTATCTGAATCGCTATCAGCCTAAACCTTATTTAATAATCAATTTTTGAATCGCTAAACCTTCTTCCGAGCGAATACTTAAGTAGTAAATGCCTTGTGGTAATTCTGCTAATTGAATCGGAACGCGAAAGGCTTTTCCAGTCATGCGCTGTTGAAAAAACTGCTGCCCAATCGTATTGTAAATACTTACCTTAAAAGTCTGCGGCTGCGTCGTCGCAAAATTAAGTTCAAAGTTTCCGTTAGATGGATTTGGATAAATTTCAAAATTCGTTAGACTTTCAATTGTATGGGTACTCGTAGTAAGTGATAAAGTAATTTCTTCTTCGTGGCTGCAACCATTAGCATCCAACACTTTTACACTATATGTTCCTGCGCCTAATTCTTCAATCATAATATTACTTACCAAAGTTTCATCTAAGTAAATTTGATAAGGGATTACCCCTCCCATAATCTCAAGTTGAATTGTTCCTGCAACTTGTGGTGTCGGCTGAGTCACCGTCGAAGTAACGACCAATTCCGTGGGCGATAAGATCGTATGCGTTTCGACTAGCTTGCAATCGTTATCATCCGTAATCGTCAGTTCGTAGGCACCTGCTAATAAGTTTTCTAGGCTGTTTCCATTTTCATTATTGTCCCAAGTGTAACTTAAGGTTCCGGTGCCCCCAGAAGCTGTTACTACTATACTTCCATTCGTGTCGCCGAAGCAAGCTAAGTGATCAATCGCAGCGGTTCCTACGATAGCTGGCGCTTGTGTAAGAGTAATATTTTCGACAAAAGAACAGTTGGCAGCATCAGTGATGGTTACCATATATTCGTTGGCTGTTAATTCATTGACCATAGCAGTAGTTGCTCCATTACTCCAAGCATAATTGTACGTTCCCGTACCACCAGAAACATTTAGATTGATACTTCCATCCGCACCGTTAAAACAGCTAATATGTTCTTCTGCTACGGTCGATGTAAGTACCGGAGGCGCTGAAATTTCGTAGCTTTCAATTACTATGCAGTTGGCGGCATCCGTAATGGTTACCGTGTAATTATCTGCGGCTAAATCGGTCAAGGAAGAAGTGGTCAATCCATTGCTCCACAAATAAGTGTAGGTTCCCGCGCCGCCCGTTGGTGTAAGATCAATACTACCATTTTCTTCGCCATTACAAGCTATATTCGTTGTATTAGCCTCAGCGGTCAAGGCGGTAGCTTCTGTGATTTCAAAAGTAGCGATATCTTCACAACCTGCCCCGTCTGTAACCGTAACGGTATAAGCCGCTGCCGCTAAATTATCAATCATTGCTGTGGTCGCATTCGTATTCCATAGATAAGTATAATCACTATTTCCGCCCGTAACGGCAAGCTCAATACTTCCATCATTCGCGCCGTTGCAAAGGATAGGATTGATGGTAGCATTAGTAGCAATCATTGCTGTCGTTGCTACTTCATAGGATTCGACTCGTTGGCAATTAGCCGCATCAGTAATTGTAACGGTATACGTATCCGCAACTAATTCTTCAATCATTGAAGTTGTAGCGTTGGTATTCCACAGATAAGTATAACCGTTCGTCCCCCCCGTCACATTCAGTGCGATTTGACCATCTGCATTGCCATGACAAACGATAGTTTGTATAGAAGCTTCTACGTCCAGCATTGTCGGCGTAGTAATTTCAAAACTTTCAATGTAGTTGCAATTTGCAGCATCCGTTACCGTCACCGTATAAGTATTTGCCGCTAAGGCATCAATCATTGCCGTTGTAGCGGCATTACTCCATAGGTAAGTATAAGCTCCGGTTCCTCCAGTTACCGATACAGCAATACTTCCACTTTCCTCTCCAAAGCAGTCATTACTATTTACTTGTTTCGTTAGTGATAACGCGGTAGGTGCCGTAATTTCAAAATTTTCAACCGCACTGCAATTAGCCGCATCCGTTACCGTTACAGCATAGTTGTTTGCAAGCAAATTATTTATCGTCGCCGTCGTAGCACTCGTGCTCCAGAGATAATTGAAGCCACCGCTGCCACCAGTGATTGTCAATCCAATGCTTCCATCTTGAGCATCAAAACAACTTAGGTTCGCGACCGTTTCAGTTAATACGATTTCGGGAGAGGCGGTGATTTCGTAGGTTTCAGTGATTTGACAATTCATCGCATCCGTAATGGTAACCTGATAGGTATTCGCCGTTAAATTATTCAGGCTCGCCGTCGTCGCGCCACTATTCCACAGGTACGCATAATTGCCCGTTCCTCCCACACTGCTCAAGCTAATACTTCCGTTATTCGCCGCGTGGCAAATCGTTGTAGAGACTTGTGCCGTGGTGGTAATTGGAGTGGGACTTGTAATCGTTAAGTCAACGATATTTTCGCAATGTGTTTCACTAATTACTAATACCTCATAATTGCCCGCTGCAACATCTTCTAGGTCTTCGCTAGTCACCGTATTGCTCCAACGATACGTTAATCCTGCTCCACTTGCCGTCAAGTTAATTGCGCCATCGGTTTCTCCAACGCAAGAAACGTTGGTAGTAGAAAGTCCGGTAACGATATCGCCTGGCAGTTGATTTTGCGTTAAGCGCTGACAATTGACTGTATTCGGTGTTGGTAAAATAGCGATCCAATTACTTGCTACATTATTATTAGACGAGGCATCAATTAATTGTAAACTCGGCCCGTCGCCATCGGCAGCTATTGGCCAAGGTGTTTGATCGTCGTAAGCGACAGCGTCAATAATTACATCATTTGCATTGCGTAGGTAGATTTTTTCTCCGCTGTTTGCTAACTTGAAGCTACCTTCGTCAAGGTTTTCAATCAGGTTGGTTTGGCTAGGATAAACCGTTAGGAACTGTGCCCGCTCGTTTGCCATCACCACATAACTTTGTGCTGGAATAACAACACTCGTTGCAATTTTAAAAGCGTCGCCCCCTTCATCCTGTAAAACCCAGCCTGAAATATCTACGGGTGCATTGGTAGGATTATACAATTCAATCCAATCGCCAGCATCCGTGGCATCCGGAGAGTGGTAATTAATTTCGTTGATGACAATTGGATCTGTTGCCACAGAACCTTGCACAAAGTTCGCGGTAAGATTATAGGTTCCAGTAAAGTCAAGTTCTATACTAGCTTGATTTGGTAAACTGGGATCACTCCACCCCGCAAAGATGTAGCCTTGATCAGGAATCGCGGTAACGCGTACCGGAACTCCTTCAAAATAAATTCCTGCCCAAGGATAAGTTGGAACGTCAATCGTATTCAAATGCAGTTGACCATTACCATTAACATCTAAGTTAAGTTCATTCGTATCATTTAAAGCAAAATGACTGAGCACATAGTTTCTTACCAAGTTAGGCCGCAAGTTGAAAAACCGTTCAATATCGCTTACTCGATCTTCCCATTCTACCATATTTAAAGTATCATTCCACCGCTCAAACTCTCTCGGTAATTCTAAGACAATTTTATTCTGTTCTTGCAATAGTAAACTATTCCCAGCGTCGGGCAGGTATATGGTGTTTAATAAATCCGCAGTACGATTGATCGTTTTATTGCGAAATGTTTCGTTGACGGTTAAAGCTTCTGGAATGAAATTACACCATTTTGAAGGATTGCTACTGCCATAATCACCAAAAGGATCCCAGCCCAAGAGACTGATTCCACGATCTAAATCCCAGACCGTAAATTCCCATTTTCCATTTGCTGTATTTTCTTTGTACGCAGAAGCTCCCCAGCTCCAACTATGGTAAGCCGTACAATGTCCATAAGCTAAGAAATTGACGAGGTTATCTATATCGAATATCGTTTCTGCTTGGGCGTAATTAGCTGGGTCAGAAAAGTCGTTATTCATGATAAAGTCCGTCATTGTATTCCAATCGTCCATCGTTCCATTTTTGAGTTCTGGACCACTATTTTTAAATCGAATCATATCGAAATCATCCCAGCCGGTATGAGATTCGATAAATTCTTCGTTGATACTTTCTCTAATTTCGTAAATTCCCCAGTAGACGCCGTTGATTAACAGCACTGCCCAGTTTCCATCTGAAATTAATCCACCCGATTGTCGATAGCCGATATTGCTAATTGGATCACGCAGTAAGGTTCCGTCTGGTGTTGTGATATCATCATCGTAACCTGCTCGGAGTACTAAGTTTTTGAAGCTAGTTACTGAATTTCCATCAAACATTGGATATTCTAAAGTAGCTGCGCCGTATTCTGATTCAAAAAACAAGCGAAATGACTTTTTAGGTAGACCGACAGAACTATTCCCTTGGATTCGAATACCGGCGTTGATCGCAAAGGCAAGATTTTCATCTTTGAAATATTCCATTTGACAAAAACGCTCCCAATCCGAACCGTCCATGTTAGGGTTAGTATAAATTCCCGTTGGTCCAAACATATTATCTGGATCCGTCATCAAGGAAAGTACAGGTAATTCGTAAGCTTCTTGAATGAAATAAGAATGACTTGTAAATTTACTATCGAGTAATCCAGCATTTACCGCAAAGGCTCTAACAATCGTTGAGCTACTCACCGTAAAGCTTCCGGTATACAGTATAGCGCTGGTACTCGGATCTTCCCCATCAAGGGTATAATATATGGCTGCGCCGGGAGTAGCCGAAGTAATTTCTACGGTTAGACTATTATCGTAAAAACCGCCCGTAAAGTTAAAAACGGGGCTTGCCACGAAGCCCGTGCTTCCGTTGGCCAAGTTCGTACTTCCTGGCGTAGGATCATCAAAAAGGAAAAAGCTATTGGAGCCATCCGGATATCGTCCGTTGGAAAGATCATCGTTTTGTGCACCGAAAGTGACGGAATCGACTAATTCTTCCGAAGGAGAAAAAAGAGCAATTGTTTCTCCGCTCGCCGAAAGCTTGAAATTTAGGTGTAAATCTCCTTGATCCAAATCGTTATCTGCCCAAAATAGCAGATGTCCCATTGGAGGGATAATCGCCGTGGTTGTAATTTGAAACTTTGTTGAGTTGGAAATATCGTCGGTTAGGTAGAAGCCATTGAGATCTACTGCGGTGCTGCCCGCATTGTAAAGTTCAATCCAATCGTCGTACTCTCCTGCTTCATCGTCGATCGTTGCCGAATTTTTGGCCATCCATTCGTTGATAAAAATATTTTGGGCGAGCAGTGTTGGAGCTGCGCTTAATAATAATAGCGTAACTACCAGCGATAGCTGTTTCATTAATTTGTTCATGGGTGTACTTTTAAAATAACTTCTATGTTAAGAATACGTTTTGCGCAGCCTAAACAATAATATCATTTGTTTAAAAATAGATTCAAAACACCTACACCTACGCTATACGATAGGCAGGCAGGTTCAGTTCTTAACTTCATCTTTAAAACAATTTCTATGCCTTCAAGGAAAAATCATTGATCCACCGGTGAAATAGGTAGGCGTTCACCATTTTTATTGCTAAAAAGCGATTAGTGGTCTATTCGGTTCTTGAATGCTTGGTAAAACCTCATTATTAATTTCACCATCGAAAATACAAAGATCAGCTTATCCTTGCACTTTTCCTAACTAAAAATTACAAAAAGAGGAGTATAAATGCCAAAAAGTAATAACGCTTACATCAAAGTTATTTTAAAATAGATCACAATACCTACACCTGCCGGCAGGCAGGGCTAAAGCATTGCAATCCAGTACTTCAGCTTTTTCTCGTCACCGTAGCGATGGCTGCATAAATTCTGAACAGCATTTACCGCTTGCGGATGGGATGCAAAAGAGCTTCATCCTGACTTACCAGCCTTTATCTTCGGTTGCTAACATCATTTTAAAACAACTTCAGCTAGAACAACTTAAATTTTAGATAATTCCTAGCCGTTTTCAAATAAAAACTGCCCCAAGTTCTTACTGAATTTGAGGCAATTTTATGATCTTATTTATATGATCTTATTTAGTGTGGTAATACTTACACCGTATACTAGTTTACTACTTGATGATTAGTTTTTGAATCGCTAAACCTTCTTCCGAGCGAATACTTAAGCAGTAAATGCCTTGTGGTAATTCTGCTAATTGAATCGGAACGCGAAAGGCTTTTCCAGTCATGCGCTGTTGAAAAAACTGCTGCCCAATCGTATTGTAAATACTTACGTTAAAAATCTGCGGCTGCGTCGTCGCAAAATTAAGTTCAAAATTTCCGTTAGATGGATTTGGGTAAACTTCAAAATTCGTTAGACTTTCAATTGTATGGGTACTCGTATTAAATTCTAAGGTAATTTCTTCTTGGTGGCTACAACCATTAGCATCTAACACTTCTAAACTGTACGTTCCCGCGCTTAATCCATGAATCATAAAGTTACTTACCAAAGTTCCATCTAAATAAGTTTGATAAGGGACTACCCCTCCAGTGATCGCAAGCTGAATCGTTCCTGTAACTTGTGCCGTCGGCTGAGTCACCGTCGAAGTAACGACCAATTCCGTAGGCGATAAGATCGTATACGTTTCAACTAGTTCACAATCATTATCATCCGTAATCGTCAGTTCGTAAGCACCTTCCAATAAATTTTCTAAGCTATTTCCATTTTCATTATTGTCCCAAATATAACTTAAAGTTCCTGTTCCCCCCGAAGCTGTTACCACTATACTTCCATTCGTGTCGCCGAAGCAAGCTAAGTGATCGATTGCAGCGGTTCCTTCAATAGCTGGCGCTTGTGTAAGGGTAACATTTTCAACAAAAGAACAATTGGCGGCATCGGTAATGGTTACCGTATATTCGTTAGCTGCTAATTCATTGACGGTGGCAGTAGTTGCGCCATTACTCCAAGCGTAGTTATAGCTTCCAGTGCCGCCAGAAGTACTTAGATTAATACTTCCATCCATCCCATTAAAACAACTAATGTGATCTTCTGCTACTGTCGATGTAAGTGCTGGAGGTTCTGAAATTTCGTAGCTTTCAGTTACTACGCAGTTGGCGGCATCCGTAATGGTTACTGTGTAATTATCCGCAGCTAAATTGATCAAAGAAGAAGTCGTCAATCCATTATTCCATAGATAATTATATCCTCCTGTGCCGCCCGTTGCCGTCAGTTCAATTGCGCCATTTCCGTCCCCATTACAAACTATGTTTGTCGTATTCGCCTCAGTGGCTAAGGCGGTGGCTTCTGTAATTTCAAAAGTAGCGATGTCTTCACAACCTGCTCCGTCAGTTACCGTAACCGTATATGCATTCGCAGTTAAGCCATCAATCATTGAAGTTGTAGCATTTGTATTCCACAAATAGGTATAGTTATTATTTCCACCCGTAACGGCAAGACCAATACTACCATCATTGGCTCCATTACAAAGGATAGGATTGATGGTAGCCGTCGTAGCAATCATTGCGGTACTCGTAACTTCGTAAGATTCGACTCGTTGGCAATTAGCCCCATCGGTAATTGTAACGGTATACGTATCCGCAACTAATTCCTCAATCATTGAAGTCGTGGCATTTGTATTCCACAGGTAAGTATAACCGTTAGTACCGCCCGTAACATTGAGTGCGATTTGACCATCTGCATTTCCATGACAAACAATAGTTTGTATAGAAGCTTCTACATCCAACATCGTCGGTGTAGTGATCTCAAAACTTTCAACGTAGTTACAATTCGCAGCGTCTGTTACCGTAACGGTATAAATATTTGCCGCCAAGGCATCAATCATCGCTGTTGTAGCTGCATTGCTCCAAAGGTAAGTATAGCTTCCCGTTCCTCCGGCTACCGATACAACAATACTTCCATTCTCCTCTCCGAAGCAATCATTGCTATCTATTTGTTCCGTAAGTGATAAGGCCGTAGGTGTTGTAATTTCAAAACTTTCGACCGTGCTACAATTGGCAGCGTCCGTGATGGTCACCGTGTAAGTATCCGCCGTTAAGGCATCAATCATTGCCGTCGTAGCATTCGTATTCCACAGGTAAGTATAATCGTTGGTACCCCCCGTAACGTTTAGTGAGATTTGACCATCCGCATTATCATGACAAGTGATCGCTTGTACTTCTGCATCTAGTTCCAACATCATCGGAGCAGTGATCTCAAAACTTTCAACGTAAGTACAATTGGCAGCATCCGTAATCGTCACGGTATAACTATCTGCCACTAAATCATCAATCATCGACGTTGTAGCATTGGTATTCCACAGATAAGTATAGCCACTTGTTCCGCCCGTAACGTTTAGCGAGATTTGACCATCCGCGTTACCGCCACAAGTGATCGCTTGCACCTCTGCATCTAGCTCTAATATCATCGGTGTATTGATCTCAAAACTTTCGATGTAAGTACAGTTGGCAGCATCCGTAATCGTCACGGTATAACTATCTGCTAGTAAATTGTCAATCGTTGCTGTTGTCGCTGCATTGCTCCAAAGGTAAGTATAAGCACCTGTGCCGCCCGTCGTATTCAATGCGATTTGACCATTTGCATTACCGTGACAAGTGATAGGTACTACCGCAGCAGCTACGTCCAACATCGGTGGAGCAGTGATTTCGAAACTTTCAAGGTAAGTACAATTCGCAGCATCCGTAATGGTTAGCGTGTAACTATCCGCTGCTAAACCATCAATCATCGGCGTCGTAGCGGCATTGCTCCAAAGGTAGTTGTAGCTTCCAGTCCCTCCATCTACCAATACCGATATGCTTCCATTTTCCTCCCCAAAACAACTCTGGTTATTCACTTGCTCCGTTAGGGATAAAGCAGCAGGTGCTGTGATCTGAAAACTTTCAACCACTACACAATTGATCGCATCCGTTACGGTAACGGAATAGCTATTGGCAGCGAGGTTATTAATGGTTGCCGTCGTAGCATTCGTATTCCAAAGGTAACTGAAGGCTCCGCTGCCACCCGCAGTTGCTAGTTCGATGCTACCATCTTGAGCATCAAAACAGCTTAGGTTCGCAAGGTCTTCCGTCAATACGATTTCAGGGGCGGCGGTAATTTCGTAAGCTTCGGTCACTTGGCAATTCATCGCATCAGTAATCGTAACGTTATAAGTATTCGCACTTAGATTATTCAAGTTCGCCGTTGTCATACCATTGCTCCATTGATAAGTATAAGCTCCTGTTCCGCCCGCATTACTCAAATTGATTGTACCGTCATTCGCAGCATGACAAATCTCCGAAGAAACTTGTGCCGTAGTCGTTATTGGAGCCGTAGCTGCGATCGTCAAATCGACAATATTTTCACAGTGTGTTTCATTGAGCACTAACACATCATAAGTCCCCGCAGCTACATCTTCTAAATCTTCACTCGTCACGTTATTGTTCCAGCGATAATCTAGCCCTGTTACAGTTGTCGTCAGGTCTATGGCGCCATCTGTTTCTCCCACGCAAGATACATTCGTAATGGAAAGTCCCGTCACCAAATCACCCGGCAATTGATTTTGCGTTAAGCGGCGACAATTAGCAGCATTTGGAGTAGGATAAATAGCAATCCAGCTGCTGGCTAATGCATTATCTAAATCCGCATCAATCAATTGTAAGGTTGGACCGTCGCCATCTGCTGCCACGGGCCAAGGCGCATTATCTTCGTAACGTACACTATCGACGAGTGTACCGTTGGCAGTATACAAACGAAGTGTTTCTGCTTTGTTACTAAGTTTAAAACTTCCTACCAAGGAATTTCCAAAATCTCCAAGCAAATCATTGATTGCAGGATAAACCGCTTGAAAATTAGCTCGATCTTCTGCCAAAACTAAATAAGCATTCGGCGCCATTACTGTTCCTGCTGGAAACCCAAAGTAGTCACCACTTTCATCTTCAAAGTACCAAGCAGAAAGATCAACTGCCGTTGCACTATTATTATATAGTTCTATCCAGTCGCCCGCATTCGGATTATCTGGAGAATTGTAATTAATCTCGTTGATAACAATTGGGGCGGAGTTGGTTGCTCCTTGAATAAAGTTGGCGGTGATGGACGCATCATCCGTTATTTTAACTATCGTTTGTGCATCGTTGCTCATATTCTCCGTCGTTGTCCAACTATCGAAAAGATAGCCTCTCGCCGGAATAGCTTGGATTGGAATATCAATTTGTTCAAAGTAGACACCTGAGAAAGGCAAATTGGCAGGTATTAAGTTCAAGGTACTAAAAAGAATTTTTCCTGCTGCTGCTGGACTGATATTTAGATCAACATCTGCTATGCCAGCTACTTCTGAGAACTCGGCTACTACGTGATCCCGGACAGCTTCTACTCTACCATTCGCAAAGTTTCTAAGCTTATCAATATCATCATCCCAACCATAAAAATTGCTCCAGAGCGCTTGTTGCATCGCCGATTCCGGCAGGTATGTATTTTCAAATTGATTAATTCTGTTTACAAACCTTGTTGAATCATATAAAATATTCAACTGGTCGGCCATCCGATTGATGAAGTCTTGTTTGAACTTTGGGTGCTCCATACAACGTCTCAAAATTAACGTGGAGAAACTAGCGTTAGGCCAACTAGTAGAGTTGGGTGCCAACGCACGCGCCAAAGCGTTACCGTCGAAGTCCCCTGTGTTCCATCCTCCGTCTGTGTACAAGCCGGTAGAAAAGTCTAAATCATAGGTGAACCAGCGCCATTTCCCGTTGGGTGTTCGTGCTCTCCAGCGTTTATTATTATTCATTGGCCAATCGTGATTATCAATATAAATCTGAAAGATATTATAATCCAAAAAATGATCTATCTCCAACCAAGTTTTGAGGGAATCAAAATTAGTTTCATCACTAAAATTATGATCTTCTACAAAATTATAAAATTCGTCCCACGCGGCTATCGAGCCTTGCTCTACATTGTCATTACCATCAATCACATCAATATCATCTTTATCAAGACCGAAATAAGAATCTACGTAGCGCCAATCCATTTTTTCGCGCAGGTTGTGAATTCCAAAATAATTTCCGTTGAGGTAAACGACGGTCGGTCGATACCCCTGGTTGTACATTCTTGGTTCTAGTATGAGATCTCCTACATCCGATAAATCTCTCACCAAACTCGAACTCACTGCGTCGCGAAACATGGTAAGATTCCAATCCTGTCCAGAGCTTCGCAGCACAACACTGCCAAATTCCTCCGTATCAAGATCAGGGAAAATTGGATAATTGATTTTGTTAGCACCATAACTCGAGCGAGCGGTTAGCGCTAAGGATTTTTGTGGTAAACTAGCACTACCTGAACCGTGAATTTTGACGCCCATATCTATTTTAAACGCGAGGGTGGCATCTTGTTCAAAAAATTCAACGTGTACAGGACGCTCCAAGTCTTCTTCGTAGTTTTCATAAATACCATCGTCACTATCGAAGAAATTATCATCATCCGTAGAAAGGCAGACTACCGGAAAATCATGATCTACATTATATAAATAAGTGTGCGTCATGACTCGACTATCAAACATATTCGTTTTGAAAGCACGTGCTCTTAGCGTTGTTGTTTCGTCAATGGAAAGTGGTATAGTATATAAGGTAGAATAAGCTTGGGGTTCATCTCCGTTGGTCGTAAAGCGAATTTCTGCTCCGGGGGTCGTCGTCGACAGACTTACCGATTGTGTTCCAGCGTAGTATCCCGCCGTTTTAGAAGCAGTAGGCATCGCTACAAAATTAATGCTCCCTGGCGTATCATTTTCACTGCCCGGAGTCGGCGTACTAAAGAAGTTCCACGAGGGAGATCCATCGGGTTGTCGTCCCTGAGAAATATCTACCGTTTGAGGACCGTAAGTAAATGAGTCGATGACTGTCAATCCATCACTTGCCCATAACCCGAGTTGTTCCCCCGAAGCTTTGAGTTTTGCATCGAGGTGAAAAATGCCTTGTTCGGGTTGTCCATCAAACCAAAAGATAAAGAATTCACCTGCATCGAGTGTGGTCAAATTTGGACTTCCGGTAGGAATTTGCAGTTTGGTAGCGTTGGAAAGATCATCGGTCAGATACATTCCGCCTAAGTCGACGGGCGTACTTCCCGCATTATAAATTTCTACCCAATCGTCAAATTCGCCGTATTCATCGTCATAAGTAGCATTATTCGATGCTAAAAATTCGTTGATAAACAGCGATTGGCTAAAGAGTGGCGTAGTAATTCCTATGTAAAGGAGTACCAGTAGAACGGAGCGGGTTCTTAATTTCATTATATTGGCTTTTTACCAATATTACTGCTCATGGGATATATGTCTTTATTTGGGTGTTATCTTAAGTGCTAAAATAACTTTGAGGTCAATGACAGTTTGGAAATGAGGCTAAGTAATATTGACTTTAACAGTTATACAAATTACTAAATCATATTTAACTATACTTAATGTAAGTTAGTCTTCCTATAAAAATAGCTAAAAATCCTTGTAAATTAAAGAAAAAACTAGTTTTTGCCAGTGGTAAGAGGAAGTTGTTATAAGGTACTAGCGCCCTAAATTGACAATCCTTCAAATAAGACTTAGTTATTTGAAGGATTGAAGTTAATTTGATGTTTGCTTCAGGTTTATTTTTCGTTGAGGCTCATTTTGATTTTTTTCTCAAGATCGGTAACGGTATCCTTGAAAATCATATCTGTATCGACTAGGTCTTGTACTGCTTTTCAAGAATAAATAACGGTACTATGGTCGCGACCGCCAAAATTTTCACCGATGGCTTTGAGTGACTTGTTGGTTAAATTTTTTGCTAAGTACATGGATAATTGTCGGGCGATGACGATCGAACGTTTACGCGTTTTACCCGCTAATTTATCGACTGGAACACTAAAGTGATTCGCGACGAGTTTTTGAATAAACTCTACTGTGATTTCTTTAGACATTTGCGTCACAAAGTTTTTGATCACTTGTTTTGCTAAGTCGATATCGATTTCTCGTTGATTCAGAGAGGACTGTGCGACTAAAGAAATCAGGACGCCTTCTAATTCTCTGATATTATTTTTGATATTATAGCAAATGAATTCAGTTACGTCGTAAGGAAGATCTAGTCCTTCCTGATTCATTTTTGCCTCTAGGATTGCCATTCTAGTTTCTAAGTCTGGCACTTGTAAATCTGCGGAAAGTCCCCATTTAAAACGAGAGATCAACCGTTCTTCCATACCGTCCATATCTTTAGGTGGACGATCCGAGGTTAAGATAATCTGCTTTCCGTTTTGGTGCAGCTGATTAAAGATATGGAAGAAAATTTCCTGGGTTTTCTGCTTATTGGCTAAGAACTGAATATCGTCGACGATGAGTACATCAATTAATTGATAAAAATTGACGAAATCATTAACCGCGTTATTTTTAATAGATTGAATAATTTGGTTGGTAAATTTCTCAGAAGAAACGTACAAGACCGTTTTATTATTCATATTGCGCAGCACTGCATTTCCAATAGCTTGCGCTAAGTGTGTTTTACCTAAACCTACATCCCCAAAAATGACGAGTGGGTTAAATGCCGTACCACCTGGTTTTTTAGCAATCGCTTGTCCAGCGGATCGAGCGAGTCGATTACAATCTCCTTCGATAAAATTGTCGAAAGTATAACTAACGTTAAGCTGTGGGTCAATTGATAATTTACGGATACCTGGAATTACAAAAGGATTTTTGATATTACCAGAATCTATGGCACCGGGAGAATAAGGCGCATCGTTACGCGATCTTGCTTTGGGATTTGAATTTGGGTTATTATTAGGCACTGCTGCTTTTTGCTCTTCGGTAATGCCCATTAGAATTTGATATTCCAAGCGACCTTCTTCACCGAGTTCTTGACGGATGGTCATTTTGAGCAGCGAAACATAATGTTCTTCCAACCATTCATAAAAAAACTTATTGGGAACTTGTATAGTCAGCGCGAACTTATCTAAGCGCACCGGCTTGATAGGTTCGAACCAAGTCTTAAAACTTTGGTTGTTGACGTTTCTGCGGATTGTTCGTAAACAATTATCCCAGACTGATATACAATCTTTTACCATTCTCCAGATTCAATTGACTATTAGCGTGTCATTAAGTAGTTACAAAATAAAATGTAGATGCTTAGCACATTGTAAATTAAATAAGGTTCCATTTACCAAAATTATTTTCAGAGAAAACAAGGCAAAAAAATTAATCATAGCGATTGCTATGGTTCTTTTTTTTAACGCAGTAATCGCTAAAAAGAAGTCTTCAAAATGAAGTGTTATTTATTTTACTACGTACTTAGTACCAGCAAAATATACGAATGAGATGTTCAACGCTTTGGCGTTGGGTAGCCATTATTAGGATCTCAAGCCTTTTTTATAGAGTGAACTCTTAGTATAATGGAGGAACACAAAGTTGAGACTTTTTTTTTAGAAAGAAAAATCAATTCAACACATTTAATAGATATTTTTTTATCATATCCTTAAATAAGCCCTACAATGCACTTTCTTTAATCAAATCTAACTTTTTTGCATACAAAAGCCTCTTAATGTGTATGCTTTTTTGTTTTAACTTTGGAGTCTTACAAATGTAAGAAAATTATTATTTTTTTTTGCTACAAATACCTGCTAAAAGTTAAAACTCAAGCAGCTCGCAAACAACTTGTTTTATTTATTAGACTCGACGGATTGCCCGATGAAGATATTATTACAAGTCACACATTTATCTTTAAAGTTTCTTTCAAAATAAACATCCAGTCGACCGAGCATAATGCCAGCCCAACCTACTTGGTTGATAATCACAGGTCTATCTTTTTTATTACGAATTTGATCGGGTTGTTCTAAGAAAGTATGCGTGTGACCGCCGAGAATTAAATCAATATCTTCACTTTGCTTAGCCAAGGCAATATCCGAGATTTTATCTTCCTTATATTTATATCCTAAATGCGACAAACAAATCACATAATCACATTTTTCGTCGTGCTTTAAAAGGGCAGCGTATTGATTTGCTTTGGCGATGGGGTCAAGATAACGCGTCTTTTGGTAGAGGTTTTCTGGAACTAGCCCCTCCAGTTCAATTCCCACGCCCAGCACTCCTATTTTTAAATCTCCTTTTCTGAAAATTTTGTAGGGTTTTACTTTATCGTGTAGAATGGTATCGGACAAGTCGTAGTTGCAATTGACAAAAGAGAACTTAGCCTTCGGCAATTGCTTTGCTAACCCATCGATACCTGCGTCAAAATCGTGGTTACCAATCGTCGCTACGTCGTACTTCATGGCAGACATTAGTTTGAATTCTAATTCGCCACCAAAGTAGTTGAAGTAAGGGGTTCCTTGGAAAATATCTCCTGCATCTAGCAACAAAGTATGCTTTTCAACTTTGCGAATTTGCTCCAGCAAGGTTGCTCTTTTGGCTGCTCCTCCAAGTCCTTGCATACGTCCGCCATCCATGGGAAAAGCTTCGATTCTGCTGTGTACATCGTTGGTATGCAGGATAGTAAGTTTAATGACTTCTGGTTTGTCAAAAGCCGCTAAGGGGAAGCTTCCCGCCGTTAAAAGTCCAGCCCCAAGGCTTGTTTTTTTTAAGAAAGAACGTCTTTTCATCATCCGGAGATTTTAGGTGAAACAAAATTTTCTGAAATAGGAAACACGCTTTATTCGGCGAGCGTTACTCTTCCTTCAATGGCAGCACTCAGCAGCTGTTGCTTCGCAGTCTGTTCTTCTACATACTCTAGCAAAGCATCCCGAAATAGTTTGCCCAGCTGATCTCTTTTTTTATCTTTAAAAAAGACACAACGGTCGCCGCCATTCGCGATGTAATCCGACATCCCAATTTTGTACATTTTTTGTGGGTCAATTGATTTCCCATTGACCAATATTTTCTTCGCTTTTTCTCCTGCAATCTGATACGTTACGCCACGACTGATCGGCCAACCACCATTGCTGGCCATATGGTCAAAAAAGTCGAGCAGCGTTTGTCCATCCAAATGTAGCACCACGAGCATATTATCGAAAGGCATCAGCTCGAAAACCTTTCCTTTCGAAATGCTTCCTTTCCGCACATTAGGAATGCGCAAACCGCCATAATTTACAATAGAAAAATCAATGGGTTGCTGATAATAATCGGTACATTTTTGCTGAATGGCATCAGCCGTCCAATTGCCCAGCGTGGATTCTGGTTTCGCTTTGCTGAGGGTCAGAGCGACTTCCCCAATCACCTTATTCATCTCAGCGTCTAGCTGCTTTTTATAGGGCTGAATCATTTCCTTGATGGCGGGATCTTCGGTAATTTCCGCATCGGCATCAATGCGGTAATTTGCTGGCTTTGTCTCCGCAAGATGTAATACTTTCGTACAGGCGAAAAGGAGGAGAACTGGAAGAAAAAACAGATATTGCTTAGCACTCATAATCTTAGTTTTGGATTTTAAAACACCCCTAATCAATACGGTAATTAAACAGAAATGCAGGTAGGTAAAAAATGATTTCGTAGCCTTCTCCCCCTTTGCTGTTCCGATTTACATCAACAGCCCAGCCTCCTTTTTAATGGCTACTAAAGCCTTATCAATGGGCAAAAATTCTCGGGTCTCTAGGTGTTCATATAAGGCACTTGCATATTGCTCCGAAGGCGCATCTGGTTCCACCGATCCTGCCACAAGACTGACCGTATTAATCACATCGTTTTTCGCAATTTTAACAATTTGCCACAATTGATCTGAGATATAAACTTGCTGGGTAATATTGTGTTCAAATTCGTGTTGTACCGCAATCATTAAAGCATACTTTAATTCGGTAGCAGTCATATTCGGAGATTTCACCCGGAGAATCATCGCTGGAATTGAAATTCTTTCACAGAAAAGCGAAAGCCGTTCGTAAGCCTGCAAGCGCAAGGGCAAAGAAGTCTTTTGTTGATCTTGTCTAAAATCAACCATTCTCGCGCGGTGCTGTCCTTCCAGAAATTGCTTTTGCAAATGATATACGGTAAGGAAAACGATCAAGGCAGGAATCGTAATTTTAATAATTTCTAAGATTGCTTCTAACCAAATTGACATATTAGTTTTGTTTTGTGCAGATGAGTTGATCTGCAAGATTTGTTACAAAAGTAAGCGCTTGGAAGGACTTGTAAAAATATAACGCCCCTTGAATTCAAACAAATAACGAGAAGTCAAGCATTCAGATACAACATTTGTGAAGATAATTTGTTAAATTGAAGTTAAGACTAGTCAAAAAAACCGCGAAAGCACCCGGAGAGTCTTTCTAAAAAGCGTTTTTTTACGTAACTTTGTTACAAGTGCAAATAGATCTAATCCACGCGAGCGATTTCGGTAGTAATAGATAGTAGCGATGGGCTGATCTTAATTTCAAGATAATCTAAATTTAGCGATATGAGTGATACGAAACAAACTACCTTGCAACCTTTGAATCTTACCGCTGGAGCGGTAGAACAGTTGCAACGGATCAAAGCAGAACAAAATGTGCCTGATGATCACGGTTTAAGAGTTGGGGTAAAAGGGGGCGGTTGTTCAGGCTTTTCTTACATTTTGGGTTTTGACGTCAAGAAAGAGCAAGACCAGACGCACGAAATCAACGGTTTTACCGTTTTCATAGAAAAAGCACATGCTTTATATTTATTGGGTATTGAAATCGACTGGGTAAATGGTTTGAACAACCGAGGTTTTGTTTTCAATAATCCGAATGCTAAAGATACTTGTGGCTGTGGAACTTCTTTTTCGGTGTAAAGGATCGAATTGATTTTTAAAGAAAACCCGAATCTTCTAGTTGAGAAGATTCGGGTTTTTTGTTTTGGGGAAATTGCCATTCATGAAAAAGACCAACTCGAAAAATCGAGTTAGCCTTTTAATATATTATCGTAATATTATCGTACTGATCGTAGTACCTTATTGCTTACTACTACATATTATCAATCACCGCCGTACCGAATTCAGAACATTTCAATAAAGTAGCTTTGTTCATCAATCGTTCGAAATCGTAGGTTACTTGCTTTTTGCGAATTGCTTTTCCTACTCCTTTCAGAATAAGATCTGCCGCTTCGTTCCATCCCATGTATCGGAACATCATCTCTCCTGATAAGATCACCGAACTAGGATTTACTTTATCCATGCCTGCATATTTTGGAGCTGTACCATGTGTTGCTTCAAAAATAGCACGTCCCGTAGCGTAGTTGATATTTGCACCGGGTGCGATACCGATTCCACCTACAGTTGCTGCTAAAGCATCAGAAACGTAATCTCCGTTCAGGTTAAGTGTTGCGATGACAGAATATTCTGCTGGTCGCGTCAAGATTTGCTGAAGAAAAGCATCTGCGATAGAATCTTTGATTAAGACCGCTCCTTTCGCTAAAGCTTTTTCTTGTGCTTTATTCGCCGCTTTTACCCCTTTGCTATCTTTAATTCGATCGTACTCGGACCAAGTAAAGACTTTTTTACCAAATTCCCGTTCAGCTAATTCGTAACCCCATTCTTTAAATTTACCTTCTGTAAATTTCATGATGTTACCTTTGTGTACCAAGGTAACGGAAGGCAATTTATGATCAATCGCGTGCTGAATTGCTGCACGCACCAAACGTTCTGTTCCTTCAATAGAAACAGGCTTAACGCCTAAAGATACGGTATCCGGAAAACGAATTCCCTTTACTTTCATCTCTTCGAGTAAGAATTTTTTGAATTTCTTCAATTTAGCGGTGCCGTGTAAGTACTCAATTCCAGCGTAGATATCTTCCGTATTTTCTCGGAAAATAATCATATCAACCAATTCTGGCTTTCTTACTGGAGAAGGTACGCCTTTGAAATATTGTACTGGACGAACGCAGGCAAATAAATCTAATTTTTGACGAAGTGCTACATTTAAAGATCGAATGCCACCACCGATTGGCGTTGTTAAAGGACCTTTAATCGCTACTAAGTATTTCTTAATGGCAGATAAAGTAGCCGCTGGCAACCACTTCCCCGTTGCGTCAAAAGCTTTTTGACCTGCTAATACTTCTTGCCAAACAATTTGTCTTTCCCCTTTATAAGCTTTCTCTACGGCTGCGTCAAAAACGCGTACGGCAGAAGCCCAAATATCCGGGCCAATTCCATCTCCTTCAATAAAAGGAATAATTGGATCATTCGGTACGACTAATTTTCCATTTTCAATCGTTATTTTTGTACCACTCATGTTAATATTGTATTTTATGATTTACTTAAATTTACTAGTTGTTAAAAACATTATTCTATTTTAGCGGAATCGAAAGCAAGAAGTTTTAATTTTTTTTCCAAGGAAAGATTTTCATACTGTCAGCTTCAATTCGAAAAAGAGGCGCTTCTTCAGGAGTATTTTGAAATAAATTCGATGATAGAATTTTTCAAAAAGTAGCACAAAGGTAAGGAATTATTTGTTATCCTTAAAAAAGTTCTTAAGGTATGTTTAAAATTTCATTATTTACGCCTTTGATCTCAGGTAAAAGAAGCAGTTATTTAAAAACTTATTCGATTCATTATACGCTAATAATTAAAAAAAGATTATGAAAATTTATTTTTTTTACTGCTGCTGTTTTCTTTTCCTAGGCTGTAACGCTACGTCCAAACAAAAAATGGAAAAAAAAGATTTAGAAGCTTGTTCGACAATGGCGACTGTTAAAGATTTTTCTGGTTTAGATGGTTGTAAATTTTTACTGGTTTTAGAAAACGGTGACAAATATTTACCCGCTAAATTTAAGGATGAAAAATTCGTTCTAAAAGATAAGCAAGTCGTCAAGTTTGGATACAAATTGATGGAAAATATGATGAGCATTTGCATGGCAGAAAATAAAGCGGTTGAAATCACTTGCATTGAGTTGGTTTCCGCACCGCCCGCAAAGCCCGCCAAAAAAGAGTGTGTCAATACCGAAACGCCGATGCGAACCGGTTGGATGAAAACAATGATCGAAAACAATCTCATTCGAGCCGTAACCAAATATGACTATCGGGGGGCTTCTGCTTATCTTTTTAGCGCTGACTTAGAGTTCTTTTTAGCAGATTGTCAAGGGACGCTACTTTGTCAAGGCAACAAAGGCGAAGAAGATGCTTGTGTCGGTAAATATATTGAATCCGTAGCGAGCGGGAAAAATATTTGGACCAAACCTTAATACCTCAAAACTGTTAATTTATTTTACAAAGTACTAAGCCATATCAAATCATCTTTATGCAAAATCCAAATTTAGATCCTACCGACGAGCATTTATCTAGTCCGGAGAAACAGATAGAACGGGCTTTACGCCCAAAGGATTTGGATGAGTTTAGTGGTCAGGAAAAACTGGTTGCCAATCTCAAAGTTTTTATTGGTGCCGCGCGGCTGAGAGACGAAGCACTAGATCACGTTTTATTGCACGGACCTCCCGGTTTGGGAAAAACTACCTTGTCGCACATCATTGCCAACGAGCTGGAAAGTACGTTGAAAATGACCTCTGGTCCCGTTTTAGAAAAACCGGGCGACTTAGCAGGTTTGCTGACCAACTTAGAAGAAGGAGACGTACTTTTTATTGATGAAATCCATCGGCTGAACAATGTCGTAGAAGAATACCTGTATTCTGCAATGGAAGATTATCGAATCGACATTATGATTGACAGTGGTCCTAATGCACGGAGTATTCAAATTTCTTTGAGTCCATTCACCTTAGTGGGGGCTACCACGAGAATGGGATTATTAACGGCACCGATGCGCGCCCGTTTTGGTATCAATTGTCATTTAGATTATTATAATGTAGAAACTTTAATTAAAATCATTCAGCGCTCGGCCGGGATTCTCGACGTTCCAATTACCCTGGATGGCGCAACCGAAATCGCACGCCGAAGTAGAGGTACGCCTAGAATTGCCAATTCCCTTTTGCGCCGAATCAGAGATTTTGCTCAGATGAAAGGAGACGGAACAATTGGCGTAGAAATCGCACAGTTTGGATTGTCGGCACTCAACGTAGACGAAAGTGGCTTGGATGAAATGGATAATAAAATTTTAGATACCATTATCAATAAATTTAAAGGAGGACCGGTAGGTCTAAGCACCATTGCAACTGCCGTAGGAGAAGAAGCGGGGACAATCGAAGAAGTACACGAGCCTTTTTTGATTATGGAAGGTTTTATTCAACGGACCCAGCGCGGGAGAGAAGTAACGGAAAAAGCGTACCAACATTTAGGTGTTGTCCCTCCTACTCAGACGGGAAAGTTATTTTAAAAAAATCTTACTACAACTTCATTCCAAAAAAACAAAAAAGGCTATGCTCATTAAGAGCATAGCCTTCGTCTTTCAGTTTCTATTATAAAAGATCAGGAAAACTATTTTACAAATTTCAAACTAAGGACTTGGTCTTTCGCCATAATTCTAGCAAAATATAAACCTTCTGATAAACCTTCTACCCCAATTGTAAAAGTATTTTCTCCTTTGTCTGAAACGAGTCGTTCGGTATAAACTTCTTGTCCCGTAATGCTAACCAAACTAATCGTAATGCTTAATGATTCATTGGTCGTCAAGTCAATATTCAGTTGATCCGTCACTGGATTTGGATAAGCTACTGCACCGTTGAAAGTATTCAAGCTTTCTTGTGTATTCAATGGAGAAGACATCAAAGCGAAAATTGCGCCACCCGTTAAGTTGTTTCCATCAAGATCACAATCCGTTAACTCATCCACTTCTATGCCCGCACAAGTTGCCCAACAATCATTCAAGAATACCAGTAATTCACCGTTATCATCCGTTGTACAAACCGGATCAAAAGTGATGTCACATCCACAATTATCCATCGTACTATCTTGTTCCATTTCACAATCCACAAAGTCGGTTGCAACGTAGCCTTCGCACTCCGCAAAACAAGTATTTAAGAAGGTATAAATATTACCATCCGCATCTTCCACACATACGGGATCAATATCGAAAGTACAGTTACAATCCGTCCAAGGAGCATCCGTGCAATCCACAAAGTCAGCTTCCTCGTAACCTAGGCAATTGGCAATACAAGCACTTGGGAGCGTAATTTCTTCTCCAGATAAACTATCTATTACACAAACCGGATCGAAAACAAAATCACAATTGCAAGGATCGCTATTGTTGGTACAGTCTACAAAATCATTAGGCGTATAGCCTTCGCAAATAGCAAAACATTCATTAGGAAAACTAAGCGTGTTCCCCAAGTCATCCATTACGCATACTGGATTAAAAACCTCTGGACAATCGCAAGGAGTACCACCAAAACCACAGTCTACAAAATCCGCAACCGTGTACCCTGCACATTCTGCAAAACATGGATTCGGAAAATGAATCGTTACGCCCGTTGAATCCAATACACATACTGGATCTTCCGTACTAAAAATACAATCAAAGCAAGGATCGCCGCCACCATTATTACAATCGGTGAAATCCGCAGCCGTGTAACCTTCGCACTCCGCAAAGCAAGCATTCGGGAACGTTAGCAATTCGCCCGTGCTATCCGTTACGCATACTGGATTAAAATCGAATCCGCAGTTGCAAGGATCGCCACCGCCATTATTACAGTCTACAAAATCCGCAACCGTATAACCTGCGCATTCCGCAAAACATGGATTCGGGAAACTAATCGTTACGCCCGTAGAATCCAATACACACACTGGATTTTCTGTACTAAAAATACAATCAAAGCAAGGATCGCCGCCACCATTATTACAATCGGTGAAATCCGCAGCCGTATAACCTTCACACTCCGCAAAGCAAGCATTCGGGAACGTTAGCAATTCACCCGTGCTATCCGTTACGCATACTGGATTAAAATCGAATCCGCAGTTGCAAGGATCGCCACCGCCGCCAAGACCACAGTCTCCTAAATCGGCTGCGGTAAAGCCAGCACATTCTGCGAAGCAAAGATTAGGGAAAGTAATCAATACGCCCGTTGAGTCGGTAACACATACTGGATCGAAAACAAAATCACACGCGCAGCTATCTAAACCGCCACCGCCATTGCTATTCTCATAAATGCAAATTAACTCTACGGCACTACTCGTACAAGAGTCCGTTTCCGTGGTAAGCGATACATGATAAATACCAAAATCTGCATAAGTATGAGTTGGGTTTTGCGCGTTACTAGTATTACCATCACCGAAGTCCCAAGTCCAAGAAGTTGCAGGTGGCGTAGCATTATCCACAAAATTGACGATTAACGGATCAGTTGCATCTTGCGTAAAGCTAAAGGAAGTATGGCAACCATTATTATTACCGCCACCAAAATCACAATCGACAAAGTCCGCTTCGGTAAAGCCTTCACAAATAGCGAAACAGGCATTTGGGAATAATAATTGTGTTCCCGTACTCACATCCAAAACGCATACTGGCGTAAAATCAAAATTACAATTACAAGGATCACCGCCGTTGTCACCAACGATAATGAGTTGTTCGTAAACGTTATCACAACTATCTCCGGCAATGGTTAACGATACCGCATAAGCACCTTCCGTTTCGTAAATGTGCGAAGGGTTTTGTTCGTTACTGGTGTTACCATCGCCAAAGTCCCAGGCCCAGCTATCAATGGCTCCCGAGGAGTTATCAACAAAATCAATGGGAAACCCAATAGGATCAATCGCACCCGGTGCGTAGCTAAAAGACGCTTGGCAAAGATTGGTATTAATAATGATCTGATCGCAGATCAAAAAATTAACTTCAACGATACCTAGACTGCTAGAAATAGTTTGGGTAATCATTTCGCCAGAACAAAAGTCTAGTACTTCTACCGTAAAATCTGTAACGGTTCCATCAGGCAAAGCAATGGTGCTTGTGTAGTTACCTTCGTCATCTGTAACTGCATCCATCGCATAAAGACCGTCAACAGAATAAATTGTAATGGGAAATCCCGGTATTGCAATTTCCTCTTCGCCAAAACTAATCTTGCCATT
>CALFBG010000062.1 GCA_937951685.1 uncultured Saprospiraceae bacterium
AACAGCGAGCATCCCACTGAGGATTCGCGTAATTTCTTGTTTGCGGCTACCGGGCAAAAGTGCGATGATGGGTTTTTCCCCCAAGCCGTGTTGTGTCAGGAAATTAGGGTTGAGCGGTCGATGCTTAATCATATCCAATAAAGGATGACCGACAAAATCTACCTCACAATCAAAGCCTTGATAAAAATCTTTTTCAAAAGGTAAGATCACAAACATCCGATCCACCGATCGCTTGATTTGGTGAACGCGACTGGAATGCCAAGCCCAGATTTGAGGGGAGATATAATAAAAAACTTTGATTCCTTTTTTTTTTGCCCATTTGGCAATGCGGAGATTGAAGCCCGGATAATCAATGAGAATTAAAACGTCGGGCTGGTAGGCGAGAATATCTTTTTTGCAAAATTTAATATTTCCTAGAATCGTTCGCAGGTTTTTGACGACTTCCAAAAATCCCATAAAAGCGAGATCGCGGTAATGCTTGATCAAATCGGCACCTTGTGCTTCCATTAAGTCACCTCCCCAAATTCGAAACTGAGCAGCTTGATCTTCTACTTGCAAGGCTTTGATCAAATTGGAGCCGTGCAAATCTCCCGAAGCTTCTCCCGCAATCATATAGTATTTCATGGACGTGGGACTAAGAAACTAAGTAATAACCGTAATAGATAAACCAAGCCGCGGAATATGCTACCGTTGGTAAAATAATACCACGCATGGTCGTCGTGTATCTTCGGCGATTGTATATGTGAAATGGAATTAAGTTCATACAAATGGCTAACAATCCAGTGGTTCGTCGTCGCCAGTTGAGCGAAAATCCATCGGTACTCATCCAACCCATTTCGGTGAATTGATCGAAGAGGCTCAACCAAATCGCGTAGCCTACAAAAGGAACTACGAGACCGACGAGGATACCAATCCAAAAATTATTTCTATCCAAAAACATAAGACTACATTTTACGATTCAAGGATTCAATTTCTTTTAAACGAGGAATGCTATCGTAGTTCGTAAGATCGTGCATGGACGGTACAATCGAAATGTATTGATGATCCAGCGCCCAAATATCGGTATCTTCTCCTTGGTCTTCCAACTTAAACTCTCCGGTTAAGGTGTAATTTTCTTGACCATATACGTCTTCTCCTGCTACGAATTCCTCCGCCCAGCGTGCTTCTGCTTGCCGACAAATCTTGAAACCTTTAATCTCGGCGGCGGGAAGCTTAGGGATATTTACATTCCACAAATGACCGTGTTCCATCCCATTTTCTAGTACGTAACGGATTAATTGCGCCACAAAATCTTTAGCGGGTTCAAAATCTGCATCTTGGCTGTAATCTAATAAACTAAAACCAATCGAAGGAATTCCCTCCAAAGAAGCTTCCATCGCCGCAGAAACCGTACCCGAATAAATGATGTTGATCGAAGCATTAGAACCGTGATTGATTCCCGATACACAAAGCGCCGCTTCGCGATCTTTGAATACGATACTTTTCGCAATTTTGACACAATCCACGGGCGTACCCGAACATTCATAGGCTTCAATCCCTCCGAAAGGATCAACTTTTCTTAGATAAATGGGTTCAAGAATGGTCAAAGCGTGTCCTTTGGCAGATTGGGGCGAATCAGGGGCAACGACGACAACTTCGCCGATCGTTTTGGCCACTTCAATTAAGGCCTTTATGCCTGGTGCGAGAATACCATCATCATTCGTAACTAAAATTAAAGGTCGTTTCATCGGTTATAAAAATTCAAGACTTGGACTCGTTAGATAATTTGTGTCTGTGCGTAGCAAGATTAGCTTTTTCTTTTCCTTGGTGCTTGCAACGCGTCGTAAAGGTATCACTATTTACGCTAATATTGAAGCTAATATAAAAGTATGACTTTGTAAATTAGTCGGGACAATGATCCGTTAGGACAAATACCCGATCAGCTAAGTTCGTCGAAATTTTGCGTAATGAATTTTTTATCCATTGAAAAACCCCCAACTGACCAGCAGGCAGGGAACTTGATCGCCTCAGTGCCCCAAGGGTAAGAGGTGACGCAGCGAGCGTAAGAAAGGTAATTTTTTAGTCAGCCTAAATATTTAGCCGTCAATAGCGTAGTCAAAGGATCCAGAAAAAGGAAGCGCTAATCTTATTTTTTACAATGATTTGACGGATGGAGAGAACCATAAATTCAAAACTTTGTTCTTTTCTTGTAGCTTTGCTCTGTCTTTCGAACTGTTTCAGTGTTTTTTACGGAAGTTTCAAACAATTTCCCTTTAAAATAACCAACAGGTAGAATCGTAGGACCAGCTCATCTGCTAGACATTGGCAATCATAATGGGAGCGTTTGTAGGCCTGAAAAGGAATTGTTCGCTTTCCAAATAAAATATTTTGCGTACCGCATTAAGCATAGAATTATGGCAAAAATTGGAAAAACAGGCGTTCTATTAGTAAATCTAGGCACACCCGACGCCCCAACGCGATCGGCAGTTTATCGTTACCTCAAAGAATTTCTTTCCGACCCTCGGGTCATTGATAAATGGTTGGTCCGAAACTTAATTGTTCCCGGTATCATTTTGCCAATTCGCTCGGGACAATCTGCCAAATTATACAAAGAATTGTGGATGGAGGAAGGTTCGCCGTTGAAAGTTTATGGCTTTCGCTTGCGGGATCAAGTCCAAGAAATGCTAGGGGAGGAATACCACGTAGAATTAGCGATGCGCTACCAATCTCCTGCCATTGAGTCTACGCTTGAAGGGATGATCAAAGCGGGAATTTCAGAATTGCTCGTGTTACCCCTTTTTCCTCAGTACGCTTCGGCTTCGACGGGTTCTGTTCAGGAAGAAGTAATGCGTGTATTAACCAAGAAATGGAATATTCCATCGGTAAAAATTATCGATGCATTCTACGATAACCCTAAAATGATTGCGGCTTTTGCAGCACGTGGAAGACAGTACGATCTGGATAGTTACGATCATATTTTATTTAGTTATCACGGTTTACCAGAACGGCAGATTACCAAAGGAGATGATTGTAATTACTGCCTCAAAGAAGGCTGTTGCGACGTGCTTTCCGACAAAAATAAATTGTGCTACAAAGCCCACTGTGCTGCAACCACACGCGGTATCGTCAAAGCATTAAATCTAAAGAAAGAAGATTATACGATTTGTTTTCAATCCCGTCTGGGAAGAGATCCTTGGGTGAAACCTTATACGACGGATATTATTAAGGACTTAGCGAAAAAAGGCGCTAAGCGCGTACTCGTGTTTTGTCCAGCTTTCATTTGTGATTGTTTGGAAACGAGTATTGAAATCAGTGTAGAGTACCAAGAAGAGTTTGAGGAATTGGGTGGTGAAAAAATGCAACTGGTAGAAGGCTTAAATGATCATCCGCTTTGGATTGAAGCCGTTAAGGAAATGGTGTTGGAAAATGTTACGCAAAAACTTGCTATAGGCTAACGATGTTTTAGCTTGTGCTAAGATTTTGTCTCTTTTTTGTGCGCTGTGGGGAAGATTTGTATCTTTGGCGGCTTAGTATCTTTTTTATAATTTTGCCAACAATTTAAAAGTACCACGACTTTGACTTACAAGGAAATCATCGCTTCGCTCAAAAAGAAATCGTACCAACCGGTGTATTTTCTCCACGGAGAAGAGGCTTACTTTATTGATGCCATCGCGGATTATATTGAAAAAAATGTACTCACCGAGGCAGAGCGCTCTTTTAATCAAACTACCTTTTACGGTAAAGATACCGATCATAAAACTTTGATTGATACGGCGAGTCGCTATCCGATGATGGCCAGTCACCAAGTCGTTTTGCTGAAAGAAGCGCAGGAGATGAAAACGCTCAAGTCTATCCAGCCGTACATCGAAAATCCTGTCCCCACCACCATTTTAGTGATTTGTCATAAATATAAGAAGTTTGACACCCGGACTAAAATGGGTAAGGCGCTTAATAAAAATGCGGTTGTTTTTCGTGCTTCCAAACTATATGATAACCAAATTGCAGGATGGATTGAAGCGTATATGCTTGGGAAAGGCTTAGAAATGGAACCTAATGCCGCGAACCTCGTGGCAGAATACCTCGGCACGAGTTTGTCCAAGATCGTCAATGAAATGGAAAAGCTTGTGATCAATTTGCCGCAAGGGACTAAAGTAACGGATAAGCAAATCCAAGAGCACATTGGCATCAGCAAAGCATTCAACGTTTTTGAATTACAACAAGCACTCGGCGAACGCAATGTCCTTAAAGCAAATCGGATCATTAATTACTTTATCGCGAATCCGCGCAAAAATCCAATGGTCGTGGTCGTAGGAGCACTCTATAACTTTTTTAGTAAAGTTTACATGAGCTATTTTTTGAAAAATTTGTCGGACGGTGAACTGGCAAAAGGCTTAGGTCATTTTGCTAAAAATGAGTATTCGGCTGCTTTTTTGGTTAAAAAATATAAAGTAGCGATGCGACATTATCGCAAAGAACAAACGGAAAATGTACTGGGGATTCTCAAAGAATATGATTTAAAATCAAAAGGTGTCAATCGCAATTCAACGACGGAAGGTGCTTTGATGAAGGAAATGATTTATCAGATTTTACACTAAATTTTTTTCAACTTGCGGATAAAAACCAAATGATGGAAAAATAAATCTCGCTCAAAACTTGCATTAGTACGCAGAATAAACTTATCTTAGTAGTACAAAATTTAAATAGAATTTAAATAAAAATGAATTTTAAATCTTTAGATACAAATAATAGTTGGTGGCCTTTTTATTCGATCCTCGAGTAAATTGACCTAGCTATTTGTGCAATATGGATTTTAATTCCAAAGCGGCTTGTCGATTACTCGGCAAGCCGCTTTGTGGTTTTAGCACGAGGCATAATAATTGCCCAAATATATTTAAGGAGTTGTTTAAAAACTTATAACGGTAGATTTACGGATGAAAAAGCAGGAATAACGTTACTATAGGATAACAAAAAAATGATAAGTTTTAGCTATTGATGAAACCAAATGCTATGCTTACCTTAGTATCTATTAGAAATAAGTTCACTAATCTGCCTTATCCTTTGTTAAGGACACAAATACTACTCTAAAGTCCTCCGCTCTTCGTGTTATGATCGTAGTAAGTTGTTATTACATATAATATGGTTCTATTAAACGCCTAATTTAAAGATTGACGAAGTGTCCATCATAGCGCATCAACTATAAAATTATTGCCTTCAATAAAATTGTTGTTGACAAAACATTCGTTTCATCCAATTTTGATCGAAGGAGGAAATTTGTCAAAAACATACAAAAAGATTACTTATGAATACTAGTGTGGAAGCCATGCGACCAATCAAAAAAACAAAAATTAAATGCTTGAGCAAAAAATATCTTGCGGATATGAATACGCCGGTGAGCATTTATCTCAAATTGAGGGACCACTTTGGAAGTACGGTATTACTCGAAAGTACCGACTTTAGTAGCAAAGAGAATTGTTTCTCTTTTATCGGTGCAGATCCAATTGCTAGTTTTAAGGTGCAGGATGGAAGTTTATCCATCCAATTGCCCAACGAACAAGCACAGACGGAACAATTGGTCAATACGCAGTCCGTCGCACAACGCTTCATGGATTTTATTGAACAATTCGATATTGAACACGCCGGAGATTACCGAGGGACGAATGGTTTCTTTGGTCATACGAATTTTGATGCCGTACAATACTTCGATACACTAGATTTTCCTACGGATAAACGGAAAACGGATTTGCCCGATATGCATTATATGTTGTATCGCTACGTCATTGCAATTAATCATTTTAAAGATGAATTGTACCTTATCGAGAATCTACCGAAGGATACTACTTCGGAGATGGAGAAAATTGCAACCTTAATTCATCGTCAAAATGTAGGCTTGTATCAATTTAGCTTGGACGGAGCAGAAAAGAGTAATCTGGAAGATGAGGCATTTAGAGAATTAGTACGTATCGGTAAAAAACATTGCCAAATTGGAGATGTTTTTCAAATCGTTTTCTCTCGGCAGTTTTCCCAAAACTTCAAAGGCGACGAATTTAGCGTTTACCGAATTTTACGTTCTGTAAATCCTTCCCCCTATTTATTTTACTTCGACTATGGCAATTATAAAATCTTTGGATCTTCTCCAGAAGCACAAATGGTGATTAAAGATCGAGTCGCCAGCGTGAATCCTATTGCCGGAACTTACTTGCGGACGGGAAACGACGAAGAGGATCAAAAACGAGCCAAACAATTGGCGTTGGATCCAAAAGAAAATGCGGAACACATCATGCTCGTAGATTTAGCTAGAAATGATTTGGGCAGACATTCCAAAACGGTACAAGTTAAAAAACTCAAAGAAATTCAATTCTTTAGCCACGTGATTCACCTCGTTTCAAAAGTAGACGGCGAATTAGAAAATGATGCGAACCCAATTCAAATCTTTGGCGATACCTTTCCGGCGGGCACACTATCCGGTGCACCAAAATACAAAGCCATTCAATTGATCAACCAGTACGAAAATCAAAACCGGAGTACTTACGGTGGCGCCATCGGTTGCATTGATTTTAATGGAGATATGAATCAGGCAATTGTCATTCGATCCTTCCTCAGTAAAGATAACACTTTGTTTTACCAAGCGGGGGCAGGAATCGTCGTATCGAGCGACGAAGAAAGTGAATTGCAAGAAGTTAATAATAAACTAGCTGCCTTGAGAAGTGCCTTACTAAAAGCAGAAAATATTTAAAAAGAAGTAACAATGAAAATATTAGTACTCGACAACTACGATTCTTTTACCTACAACCTTGTTCAATACATTGATGAAATCCTAGACACAAAAGTCGATGTATTTCGCAATGATGCGATTAGCCTCGAAGCCGTAGCTGCTTATGATACAATTATCTTATCCCCCGGGCCAGGCTTACCTAAAGATGCAGGCATTATGCCCGACCTGCTGAAAACTTACGCTGCGACCAAAAATATCTTCGGGGTATGTTTGGGCTTGCAAGCAATCGGCGAAGCCTTTGGCGCGAAGCTTTACAACTTAGACAAAGTATACCACGGCGTTGCTACCAAGATTCAAGTACTCGATCCAGCGGAAGTGCTATTCGACGCAGTTCCCTTAACTTTTGAAGCAGGGCGGTATCACTCTTGGGCCATTGACAAAGCGGAAATACCTTCTGCATTGAAGGTT
This sequence comes from uncultured Saprospiraceae bacterium, assembly GCA_937951685.1. Classification (GTDB taxonomy): domain Bacteria; phylum Bacteroidota; class Bacteroidia; order Chitinophagales; family Saprospiraceae; genus CALFBG01. Next base: position 7,160 of record CALFBG010000062.1, read on the forward strand.
ACGGCCGTAGACGAGTTTGGTGAAATTATGGCCATTAGCCATGAAAGTTACAACATCAAAGCGGTACAATTTCACCCAGAATCGGTGATGACTCCGCAGGGGAAACAGATGATTGCGAATTTCTTTGGTGTAGCCTTCGCAGGTGGAAGAGCAGATTTAGTTAGTCAAAAAATAATGCATTAACCATGAAGAAAATTTTAGGAAGATTATTCGAACATAAGAAATTAACGCGCCAAGAAGCTAAAGAAATTCTGGTTAATATTTCTAAAAATGAATACAACGAATCACAAATTGCAGCTTTCATGACGGTGTACTTGATGCGCGCAATTAGTGTCGAAGAATTGCAAGGCTTTCGAGATGCTTTGCTGGAATTGTGCTTACCCGTAGATTTGGAAGGCCGGAATACGATTGACCTTTGCGGGACTGGCGGTGATGGTAAAAATACTTTTAATATTTCTACTTTATCCTCCTTCATCGTAGCCGGAGCGGGGTACCAAGTTTCGAAGCACGGGAACTATGGCGTTTCTTCTGCCTGTGGTTCTTCCAATGTTTTGGAATACTTAGGCTATCAATTTACGAACGACGTGGATGTGCTCAAAAAGCAGTTGGACGATTGTAATATTTGCTTTTTTCACGCGCCGCTATTTCATCCTGCGATGAAGGCCGTAGCTCCCATTCGCCGACAACTAGGAATTAAAACTTTTTTCAATATGCTCGGACCTTTAGTTAATCCGGGAAGGCCAAAAAATCAACTCGTTGGGGTTTTTAATTTAGAATTGGCTCGGTTGTATCACTATCTTTTTCAGCAAACGGAGAAGAAATTTACGATCATTCACGCCTTAGATGGCTACGATGAAATTTCCTTGACGGGACCATTTAAAATCAAAACGAAAGATACAGAGCGACTGCTTTTACCCAGAGATATTGGTCGGCAGCAATTAACGGCAGCGTCACTTTTTGGTGGCGATACCGTTGCTAGTGCAGCGGAAATCTTTATGAAAATCCTTAACGCAGAGGGGACAATGCCGCAAAACGAAGTGGTACTTGCCAACTCTGGCATGGCGATTCAATGCATGCGCCCCGATTTAAGTTTGGAAGACTGCATGGAAGAAGCGAAAGCATCTTTGTTGGGCAAAAAAGCTTTACAGCAATTGAAAAGACTTGTCAACTAGACAACGGCACCATAAATACTAATTTATCATCACGAAGTTTTAAACAACTTTTTAATCAAAAAATCAACCACTAATGAATATTCTTGAAGAAATTATCAATCACAAAGTCAAAGAAGTTGCTGATCGCAAAGCACTTTATCCCGTACGATTATTAGAGCAAAGCATCTATTTCAAAACGCCCGTAGTCTCGCTACAAAAGTATTTGCTACGCGAAGATATGTCGGGTATTATCGCGGAATTTAAACGTCGTTCTCCCTCTAAAGGAAACATCAACCCTTATGCTTCCACCGAGTACGTTTCTATTGGTTATATGCAAGGTGGTGCGTCCGCTTTATCTATTTTAACGGATCAAAAATTCTTTGGTGGCAAAAATCAAGACTTATCGACGGCTAGAAAATTTAATTTCTGTCCAATCTTACGGAAAGACTTCGTGGTGGAAGAATACCAGTTGGTAGAAGCCAAATCGATCGGCGCGGATGCCATTTTATTGATTGCGGCTTGTCTGGAAAAAGAAAAATTGAAGGATTTAGCAAATGCGGCAAAATCTTTGGGACTAGAAGTATTAATGGAAATTCACGATGAATCGGAATTGGGTAAGTTGACGGATGATGTAGACATCGTTGGTGTGAACAACCGAGACCTAACGAATTTTAAAGTAGATGTGCAAACTTCAAAACGAATTGCTCCTTTAATTCCGGAAGGTTTTATTAAAATTTCAGAAAGTGGGCTCAACGATCCCGCGACGGTAGTTAGTTTAAAACAAGCGGGCTACCAAGGATTTTTAATCGGAGAGTGCTTCATGAAAACGGCTGATCCGACGGAGACTTGCGCACGATTTATTAGTGACGTTAATAATCTTGAAAAACAACTTGTATGCAAGTAAAAGTATGCGGTATGAGGGACGAGCAAAATATTAAAAAGCTTGAATCTCTTCCCGTAAATTTGATGGGCTTTATTTTTTATGAGAAATCTCCTCGGTACGTCGGTTATCAAAATGGCGTAGCTTTAAAAGCTGGAATTTCTAAGGTTGGTGTTTTTGTAAATGCTAGTCTCGATTTTGTTTTATCTAAAGTTGAATCTTTCGGCCTCGACTTTGTGCAATTGCACGGTAATGAAAATATTTTTTACTGTCATGCACTGAAACAAAACGGAATCAAAGTGATTAAAGCGTTTTCGGTGGATGAACATTTTTCTTTTACCAATACGGAAGCCTATCAGTACTTTTGCGACTATTTTTTATTTGATACCAAAGGAAAAAATCCTGGTGGAAATGGCTACGCCTTCGATTGGGATTTACTCAAAAAATACAAAGGTACAACTCCTTTTTTGCTCAGTGGAGGCATTGATGTAGCCGCTGCCGTTTCGATTAAAGCGATTCAACATGATCGCCTCAAAGGCGTTGATATCAATAGTAAATTTGAGATTGAACCTGGATTTAAAGATATAGAAAAAATCAAAAATTTTATTCATGACTTACGAAGTTAACCCCAATGGATTCTACGGTGAGTTTGGTGGAGCTTATATTCCCGAAATGTTATTTCCTAACATCGAGGAACTTCGCCAAAAATACTTAGATTTCATGTACGATAGTGCATTTCAAAAAGAATTCCAACAGCTTTTAAAGGATTATGTAGGTCGCCCTTCGCCTTTGTATTTAGCAAAGCGGCTTTCCAAACATTACAATACGAATATCTACCTCAAGCGGGAAGATTTAAACCATACGGGAGCACACAAAATTAACAACACAATCGGTCAGATTTTAATGGCACAGCGACTCGGTAAAAAACGCATCATTGCGGAAACGGGGGCGGGGCAACACGGGGTCGCAACGGCAACGGTATGCGCTTTGATGGGACTTGAATGTATTGTTTATATGGGTGCCGTCGATATCGAACGACAAGCACCAAACGTCTCTAGGATGAAAATGCTGGGCGCTAAAGTTGTGCCGGCCAATAGTGGTAGTAAAACATTGAAAGATGCAACCAACGAAGCCATTCGAGATTGGATCAATCATCCTAACGATACCCATTATATTATTGGTTCGGTCGTAGGACCACACCCTTATCCCGATATGGTCGCTCGTTTTCAAGCGGTGATCAGTGAAGAAATGAAATGGCAATTGAACGAGCAAACGGGACGCGAAAATCCAGATATCATCATCGCTTGCGTTGGTGGCGGAAGTAATGCGGCGGGTGCTTTTTACCATTACCTGAAAGATACGGATGTGCGTTTGGTCGCAGTAGAAGCGGCCGGCATGGGCATTCATTCGGGAGAATCTGCTGCGACGAGTGTGCTGGGGACCAAAGGAATTATCCACGGTAGTCGCACCTTATTAATGCAGACGGAGGATGGACAAATCATTGAACCTTACTCTTTATCCGCTGGCTTGGATTATCCAGGCATTGGCCCTTTGCACGCACACTTAATTGATACCAAGCGCGCAGAAGCCGTCAGTATTACCGACGCAGAAGCATTGGAAGCCGCTTTCTTCCTTTCTAAGCAAGAAGGAATTATTCCTGCCCTAGAATCGGCACACGCTTTCGCCGCTTTAGATAAAATTAAATTTTCAAATCAAGATGTCATCGTGATTAACCTTTCCGGAAGAGGAGATAAAGATCTCGGTACGTACATTAAATATCTCGATCAATATGGATAGATTAAGTCGTTTATTTCAAGAGAAGCAACAAGATATCCTCAATATCTACTTTACTGCGGGATATCCTAATTTACAGGATACGGAAACGATTATTCATAGCCTCGAAAAATCGGGCGTTGATTTGATCGAAATCGGTATGCCTTACTCTGATCCGATGGCGGACGGTCCTACCATTCAGGAAAGTGGGGATGCCGCACTAGCAAACGGAATGACCTTAGAGATTTTGTTTGATCAAATTACGGCGGTTAGAAAAAAATCCGACGTGCCTTTAATTATGATGGGGTATTTTAATCAAATGATGCAATACGGTGAACTTCGATTTTTGAAAAAATGTAAAGAAGTTGGAGTTGATGGATTAATTTTACCGGACTTACCATTGGAAGTTTACGAAACGGAATACAAAGCCTTGTTTGAAGAAATGGGCTTACACATTATTTTTCTCATCACGCCCCAAACGCCTGACGCTCGGATTCATAAAATTGATAGCCTGAGTTCGCCATTTATTTACATGGTTTCTAATGCTGCTATTACGGGCGCAAAAGTAGGTATTTCCGATACACAAATCAGTTATTTTGAACGTATCCAAAAAATGGGCTTACAAAACCCACGCTTAATCGGCTTTGGAATTTCTAATTATAAAACTTACCGTACGGCTTGCGATTATTCGAGCGGTGCCATCATTGGAAGTGCTTTCATTAAGGCTTTAAAAGACGCAGGAAATTTAGAAGAACGCATCGAAGACTTTGTCAGTTCGGTAAAAGGAACCGCATTACACGCTACCAATACGACGGATTAGTAGATTAGTAAGTAGCATTTGTTTTAAGTATGCTTTAACGCATCCTACTGTTTTAAAATAAATTTAAAATAAACGCTAATCAATAAAAATATTTTTATTCTGCCAAGCTTTTAGCGCGGCGCAAAAAAAGACAATCATGATAATACAATTAGAAAAAGATATAAGTACTAGTCAATATAAAGAACTTACTAGTCGCTTAACAGATATTCAATACGACATTAATCGAGTAACTACTCAGTTCTCAGATTACGTTATTGCCGTAGGTAAAAAAGAATTTGATATCCGAACAATCGGTACGTTAAACGGGATCGAAGATATTCACCGAGTAAGCGATGCTTACAAATTAGTTTCTAAAAAATGGCGGGTTCAAGATACAAAAATTGATCTAGGCGATGGCGTACACATCGGTACGGGAGATTTTCAAATTATGGCCGGTCCTTGCTCCATTGAATCCGAAGAGCAAATTGAACAAACCGTACAACACTTGCTTGATAATAATGTGCGAATTATGCGAGGGGGTGTTTACAAACCAAGAAGTTCGCCGTATTCTTTCCGAGGTTTAGGAATTGATGGGCTTAAGTTGTGGTACAAAAAAGCCAGTGAAGCAGGCATTAAAATTATTACGGAAGTAATGATGGTCGAGCAAATCGAGCAAATGATGCCTTACGTAGATATCTTTCAAGTAGGCGCACGAAACTCTCAAAACTTTAATTTGTTGGATGCACTCGGAGGTGTTGATAAACCCGTTTTGTTGAAGCGTGGAATTTCTGGAACCATCGACGAATTGTTGCAAGCCGCAGAATATATTTTCTCTAACGGTAACGAACGAATTATGCTTTGTGAACGTGGGATTCGATCTTACGAAAAAGCATACCGAAACACCTTAGATATTAACGCCATTCCATTATTGAAAGAAAAGACGCACTTGCCCGTCATCGTAGATCCATCTCATGGTATCGGCGTTCGTAGACACGTAGCGCCAGTTGCTTTGGCTGGAATTATGGCTGGTGCAGATGGTATCATTATGGAAGCACACCAAACTCCCGAAAAAGCATTTTCGGATGGTCAGCAAACTTTATCTTTCGGAGAGTCAAAGAGTTTGTTCTATAAGATGAGAGAGACGTTTAAATTCAGAGAAAATCTATAGGAGTTGTTAAGCAACTTCAGTTAAGAATTTTTCAACTATTGTTAAATAAAGGCGACCTGTCCTACTTTTGTAGGCAGGTCGTTTTGCGTTGAAATAAACTTAGGTGAAAGCTTTTCTAGTGCTTCGCGCTATTTTATCCCCGTCCTTCGTTATCTTTGGCGCATGGAAAAGAAACTGCCTTATTGTTTGATGCCTTGGATTCATTTGCACGTTGCTCAGCAGGGTAGGGTACAGGCTTGTTGTGTGGCCAATATTCCTTACGGAAATATTAATGAACAAGATTTGGCTACAATATGGGAAGGCGAGGCGATTGAAGATTTACGGGCAAAATTTGCTCGGGGAGAAAAAGACAGTCGTTGTGCAGTATGTTTTAAAATGGAAGCAGCGGGAGGGAAAAGTATTCGCCAAGAAACCTTTGAAAAATTTAAATCGGTTGAACTTACTCAAGCAAAAGTGCCCTTGCCCATTTATTTTGATATCCGTTTTTCTAACGTTTGTAATTTTCGATGTCGGACTTGCTGGCACGGAGCGAGTTCAAAATGGTTTAAGGACGCTACCGTTTTGGGGCGAGCGATCGGCACACAAGCTATTCTTAAAAACGTTTTAGACTTTAATGATTTTATTAAAAAAACGGGTCCTGCGTTGCTTCAAGCCGAAGAGATTTATTTTGCGGGGGGAGAACCCTTGGTGATGGAGGAGCATTATTTATTGTTAGCATGGCTGTTGGCGAATGGTGCCAACGGGATTCGGCTACGTTACAATACCAACTTTTCGCACCTCGCATTTAAGGAATATAAGGTACTTGATTTGTGGGCGCAGTTTCCGGAAGTTGAAGTAATGGCAAGTATTGATGCGACGGGAAAACTGGGAGAATATATTCGCAAAGATTTAGATTGGGAAAAGGTCTTAGCGCATCGAACAGCGATTAGAAAATTACCACACGTACAATTTAAAATTGCACCGACGGTTTCGATTTTAAACTTGCATCATTTGCCGGAGCTTTATAAAACTGCCTTAGCTTTGGGTTTGATTGAAGAAACGGAATGGTATATCAATATTTTGGAGCGACCGAACTATTATAATATTCAAGCTTTTCCGGCGGAATATAAAAAAGAAATTCAAATTAGATTTGAAGCATTTTTCATTTGGTTAACGGAACAAAAAATTGCTCCGGTGATCCGCGAAAAATTTCAAGAATGTTTGGATTATATGTTTACACGCGATCAAAGTAAACACTGGTCGAAATTTCTCGTGGAAACGGAGCGTTTAGACCACTTAAGGGAAGAAAGTATTCATGATTTTTTGAAAATAAAATAATATAAAAGCCTCGTTTCAAGATTGGAGAAACGAGGCTTTTAAGGATAGGGGAATTGTTCAATAAATAATAGTTCTACAAACCAGCAGCGTGGTCTTCGCTCCGCGCATCGCCGACACCAATCATTTTCCCATCGGCTAAAACCTGTATGGCTTTTACCAAACCAATATATTTTTTCTCATTGAATTGATGTCCCATCGCTTTCAATTCCTTGATGGTAGCTTCCTCAAAAGCTCCCGCTTCGTGCATAATTTCGTCGGGCAACCACTGGTGGTGAAAACGTTTGGCGTTGACGGCTTCTTCTAAGCTCATGCCAAACTCTGCCACGTTGAGAAATACTTGAAAAACGGAGGTGATAATCGTCGAGCCACCGGGCGTTCCGAGTACCAGAAAAACTTTATCATTCTTGGTAATGATGGTTGGCGTCATGGAACTCAACATCCGCTTTTCTGGTTGAATGGCATTCGCTTCGGCACCGATCAATCCGAATTGATTTGGCACGCCAGGTTTAGCACTAAAATCATCCATCTCGTTATTGAGAAAAAAGCCTGCGCCATCTACCATTACTTTTGAGCCGTAATTTGAATTAAGCGTCGTCGTTACCGAAACGGCGTTCCCCGCTTCGTCTACTACGGAAGTATGTGTCGTTTCAAAACTTTCTAATTGCACATCAAACTTTCCCGCTAGAATCGCTTCACTCTCACTGGCTTGTTGGTCAGAGAAATTTTTCATCCTAGCTTGTAAATAATCCTGATGTAAAAGGCTATCCGTGGGCACGGGATAAAAATCCATGTCGCCTAAATGTTGTGCACGATCTGCGTAGACTCTTCGCTCGGCTTCGACCATCAGGTGTGTAGCGGCAGTCGAGTGAAACCCCCAATCTTGTAAAGGTGCCGCTGCTACAATTTTGAGCAACTGCGCCAATGCAACACCACCGCTAGAAGGTGGCGGCATCGAATAGACCGTGTAGTCTTTATAAGGAACCGTAATCGCAGTGCGCCATTTGGATTGATAATTTTTTAAATCTTTAAGGCTGATGATGCCATGATTAGATTCCATCTCTTTGACAATCTTTGCGGCGGTAGCGCCTTCGTAAAAGCCTGCGCGTCCTTGATCGCGAATCAAACGCAAGGTAGCGGCGAGTTCTTTTTGTAGCAACTGATCGCCTGCTTTCCAAGGCGTTGCTTTGAGGAAAGGAATCGTAGCTTCGTTAAATTTTTGAAAATCTGCTTTAAATTTATTCAAGCGCTCCGCTTCCATTTTGGTAATTCCAAAACCTTGTGCTGCCAATTGAATAGCCGGTTCGATCAGTACTTTAAAATCTTTGAGTTTGCCGTATTTCTGATGCGCAGTAATCAATCCATCAACACTACCCGGAACGCCCACAGCCAAAGCACCTCGCTGACTCAAGCCCGCAATGACATTGCCCAAACTATCCAAATACATATCTCTCGTAGCGCGACTAGGTGCTTTTTCTCGATAATCTAAACTGCTAACGGTGCCATCATTTTGCCGGATAAGCATAAAACCACCACCACCGATATTACCCGCTCGCGGATACGTAACGGCGAGTGCAAACTGAACGGCGATCGTAGCATCAATGGCATTGCCACCCATTTTTAAAATATCCGTACCAACTTTCGAAGCGAGTGGATGTGCAGAGACTACCATTGCTTTACTGGAAGTCGCCGTTTGTTGAATTTTATAATCCGAATTTGGAATGGACTGTTTACAAGCACTAAGGCTGACGAGGAGGAAGAGACCGTAAAAAGAGAATTGGTAAAATACTTTCATGTGTTTGGTATGGTAATTGATTACATATATTAAAAAATAACATTTTATAATTTTTTTGATATTTGAAAAAACTTGGTATAGTGTTTGGTTTAATATGAAGTACCGACCAAAACTTTCCGCAAAAAAATAAAATGTAAAAAATTAGAATCACTCCAAATGAGGAGGATTTATTAGGTTGCGCTTAAAGCATTTTCAAGTTAGTGAAAATGAAACCTTTTTGAGTAATATCCAAAGAAAAGCTAATATTTTTAGTAAAAACCTCCTATGCTATGAACGATGATTTCAAATCTAAAAAGTTAGTGGCAGCATTATTTATCCTGTTAGCTACAGTTTATGGTACCAATGCCGCTTGCGTCTTTTCAAGTCCTATTCAAGTTAAAGATTTAGATATCGGCAACTTGATTACTTGGAATACTAGTGAAGAAAAAGACAATGAACTTTTCATTGTGCAAAAATCATTGGATGGTCTTAGGTTTAGTGCAGTTGGGCAGGTGAGTGGTGCTGGGAATTCTTCGAAAGAATTATCCTACCGTTTTTTAGATCCCGCGTTGGGAGCGCCGCAAGCTTTTTATCGCTTAGCTCAGCTAGATACGAAGGGAGGATATAGTTTTACGGAAGCGGTAACCATTAGGAGAAAGCAAAATAACAATTACGTGATTAGCGTAATGAGTGCAACTTCAACGGAGCGATTTTTTACGGCTACGATTACTTCTGAAGTAGAAGCTTTTTTAGAATATCGCTTATTAAATCAAAACGAAGAAATTGTAAAATCAGGTGCAACGTACCTCAAAACGGGAGAAAATACTTTCTCTTTAGATTTGAAACGACAATTGCCTGCTAAATATAAACTTGAGTTTTTAATGCTAAAAGAAAAGGAAACGATTTACCTCCGAAAGGTAGCTTCAAAAACTTTAGAAAAACTCAACTTGGCGCGTAAAAGCCAAAAAGATTAAATACACATCTAGCGAGTTAGCAACGTGAAGAGAGAAAGATGTGTCGTAACAATTATTGTTACCCCAGACTCGAATCAGCTATTGGTCCGGAATGAGTAACCACCATTCTTGACGATGATAAAAATTGGTTATGTATTTTCATGGTTATGTTGTTGTGTCATCCCGATTCGTCGAGATGACACCTTTTTTTTTGGGGTACTTTGAAAGTAATTGTTTCTCGCACATTATTTTTGGATTTTAGATTTAATCCTTTTTTCGAGTAGCTTCTAAGAGAATTATCTTACCTTGTTGGTAAAACTTAACATCAAACCAACATGAATAAATTATACTTACTAATTGGATTACTTGTGATGATTAGCATCAGTTCTTGTGCGGATCGACGAATCAATTCTACCCAACAGAATAAGCAGAAAGAACTTTCTACTTTATTTGAGATGATGTCAGGAGAATTCTCAAGTGAAGAACAAGCCAATCAAGATTCGCTTTTTTATAATATTAATCTCGTCATGTTCCCGATCTGGGAAACGGATAAAACTGCGAAATGGTTATACGTAGAACAAGCAGTAACCAAATTTATTGATAAACCTTATCGGCAAAGAGTATATAGAGTTTCTATGACGGAGAACAATATTATCGAGAGCAGTGTTTTCGAACTGCCGGCACCCACTCGATTTGTACACGCGTGGAAAAATCCAGCCATTTTTGATCAAATAAATACTGATTCATTGATTGTACGACAAGGCTGCGCCGTATTTTTAACAAAAGATAAGCAGTGCTTTTCTGGATCAACGAAGGATCAAGACTGCAAAAGTACCTTGAGAGGAGCGACTTATGCAACTTCAAAAGTAAGTATTTGCCAAGATGAGATTATCTCTTGGGATCAGGGTTGGGATGGAGAAGATCAACAAGTTTGGGGAGCAGAAACAAAAGGATATATTTTTAAGCGGAAGCAGTAAATTTAATTTTATATTTTCACGATCTCCGCAACTTCATAGTCGCCGATACAATAAAAATCATCAATACTTAAAAAGGAACAAATGTCTAACTACTTAGCTTTTATCGGAATGATTTGGATTTGCATCTGTAGTGGGATTACGGCACAAACAACCGTTACTTATCAAGCCTCGACTAGCGATTTTGCCAATCCAGAACGTGGTTTTTATCGGT
>CALFBG010000063.1 GCA_937951685.1 uncultured Saprospiraceae bacterium
TTGGTGGAGCTGCAGGGATTCGAACCCTGGTCCAGATAAAGTACTAATTGACTTTCTACATGTGTAGTCTACGGTTGAATTGTCGGGAATAAGAAAGGTCCGCAGACAAACCGAACTTACTCCTTATACTCTGAGTCTCACTCTGATAGTCGAGTCCAGCTATCAAAGCCAGCCTAAGGGTTTGGTTGATGTGCGGCACGCTGTGTATTAGGCGTCAAGCGCACGGCACATTAGCATATAATTCCTAGAATTATGCTGCTAAAGCAAAATTAGATTTGCCAGATAAAAAGTGTTAATTACTATTTGTTAACGGAGATAAGCAATTTTGCTCCGACATGCTTACCAACCAGTGAAGCTCTACTGTCGATTCCGGTCAGCCCCTGGTCGTTTACGCTCCAACAAACTTTTTTGTTGAGCGTGTACAAATGTAGTAACTAAATTTTACTAGAGAAAGTTTCCTGAAAGGAATAAAAAATAAATCTATCCTGAGTTTTTAACCGAATACGCCCAAATGGACAAAAAAGAATCGCTCGATATAGTGAGTATCGAGCGATTGATAAAAATTCCAAAAAACTAAAAGAGATAAATTTTTGCCATTGAAGTTGTTTTTCAAGCTGCCTTTTTGAATAACTTCTTTTTTGTGGCGTATATTTTTAACCGTCCCGTCAAGTTTTAGGCTTGAGGAACGAAGGCTTATTCAACGATAATTTCTTTTAAAACGGATTCTCCGTCGGCCGTAACGACTTCTAAGATGTAAACTCCCGTGCGGATAATCTCTAAATTAAGCTCATAAATCGTGTCGCTCGGTAGATCACTAACATCATCTTCCATCATCAACGATCCCGCTTTGTGGATGTTAACTTCTGCAATAGGCTCCAAAACCAGGCTAAAGTCAATGTACACGGTCGTATTATCTTCATCTTGAAAGAAGATTTTACTCGGAGAGTCAATGTCTTTTAACTTAATTGTAGTAGTGGGTGGATCAGTGTGAAGGACAGTGCTTTGGTGAGCAGAGGCCGTAAATCCAATGGATAGGATCAGCATGATGCTGAACATAAGAGTTCTCATTATTATTTATTTTCATGGTTAACTTACACGGGGGAGAAAAACTACGGGAGTTGCTTAGATGGGAGTTGTTGACGCGGGTAGGTTACTTCGTCAACGCGATTATTTTTACGGCAAGTTCTATGCCAAAAGGAATATCTCCCACCGTCACATTTTTTTAAAATTCTTACTAAAAATGTAAATTTCCGAAATCCTTTAATTTCTTGACAGCAGAAACTTTCATATCTAAAGATATATACTATTTTTACGGTACTCCTACTCCACTTTCCCCTTTTTGGGTAGCTACAAAATTTCGTTTCCTGGCTGTAATCGCCATTTTTTGAATCTTGGAAAGCATTTTGGAGTACGTGAGGTAACGCCTTTTGATTCTTATGAAGCTATTTTAAGAACAAATTTCTGCGTAAACATTTAAAAACTCAAAGCCGTTCATCGAAGCCACTCAGCCAACCGATTGATCGACGATTTAAAACACCATATTATATGTTAAAAATTGGTATCATCCGTGAAGGGAAAGTTCCCCCGGACTCTAGAGTTCCTTTGACTCCGAAACAATGCGCTTGGATTAATGTAAATCATCCGGTACAGATAAAAGTTCAGGCTTCTCCTACGCGCTGCTACAAAGATGAAGCCTACGCGGCGGAGGGTATCGAAGTTGTGGAAGACTTAAGTGATTGTGAAGTGTTACTCGGTGTCAAGGAAGTGCCCATTGAGCAATTAATTGAAGGAAAAAAATACTTTTTCTTTTCACATACAATCAAAAAACAAGCTTACAACCGAGCGTTGTTGCTGGCCATTTTAGCAAAAAATATCCAAATTTTTGATTACGAAGTTTTGACCAATGAAAAAGGAGAACGCCTGATTGCTTTTGGTGTTTTTGCGGGAATGGTTGGTGCGCATAACGGTTTGTGGACCTACGGTCAGCGAACTGGTGATTTTGAACTCAAGCGGATGAAGGATTATTACGATTACGCAGAAGCGGTTCAGGCCTATCAACAAATCACTTTGCCTCCAATTAAAATTGTTTTGACAGGAGGCGGAAGAGTTGCTTCTGGCTCGGCGTCGGTATTGGAAGATATGGGCGTGCGTAAAGTTAGTCCGATTGATTATTTAACCAACAATTTTGAAGAAGCGGTTTTCACTCAACTTAACTGTGAAGACTACGTGAAGCACAAAGCGGGAGGAACTTATGACCGACAACACTTTTTTGATCATCCACAAGAGTATGTGAGTAATTTTGAGGCTTATACCAAACAAAGTGATTTATTCATCAATGGTATTTATTGGGATAACCAAGCGCCTGCATTTTTTAGTGCCGAAGAGATGAAAGCAGAAGATTTCCGGATTAAGGTAATCGCGGATGTGACTTGCGATATTGCCCCCGTTTCGTCTATCCCTTCTACCCTACGCGCTTCGACCATCGCTGATCCTGTATTTGGCTATGATCCTTTGACTGGCGCAGAGGTTCCACCTTTTCAAGCAGCTTATATTGATATGATGACGATTGATAATTTGCCCAATGAACTACCGAGAGATGCTTCGAAGGCTTTTGGAGAGCAGTTCATTACATCTATTCTAGCGGAGCTTTTACGACTGCCAGATAGTGCAGTAATGCAACGCGCTACGGTAGCTATTAATGGGGAACTAGGGCCACACTTTAGCTACTTACAAGATTACGTCGACGGAGAATAAGGTATGGAAACTGTGCGCTATCACAAAGCCGTAGTCTAATTTTTAGGCTACGGCTTTATGGTATCTTTATTTTAATAACTTGATGTTGTTTTACTTCCGTTATTTTATCAACCGTTGAGAATGTAAGCAGCTAAATAGTTGGAAAGATTTTCTTCGATTCTGGCAATAGCATCCACTGCTTTTGCTTTGACGAATTTGGTCCCCGTAATTTGCTCGTACAGTTCAATGTATCGGTTTGTTACTTGTTCCACAAAATCGTCGGGCATGACGGGCATGGTTTGTCCTTCTTTTCCTTGAAAGCCATTTTCCATTAACCATTCTCGTACAAATTCTTTAGACAACTGTTTTTGTCTTTCTCCAGCGGCTTGTCGAGCTTCGTATCCTTCGCTATAAAAATACCGTGAACTGTCCGGTGTATGAATTTCATCGATCAAAAAGATTTGATTTTCATTTTTACCAAATTCATACTTTGTATCCACCAAAATCAACCCTTGCTCCTTGGCCATTTCTGTGCCTCGTTCAAAAAGTAAGTACGTATAGCGTTCTAGTAAAGCATAATCTTCTGCGTTGACAATTCCTTGAGACAGGATTGCTGCTTTTGAAATATCTTCGTCGTGCCCTATTGCTGCTTTCGTCGTAGGCGTAATGATGGGTTTTGGAAAAGGATCATTTTCTCGTAGCCCGTCTGGCATTTTCACGCCACAGATTACACGCTCGCCCGACTGATAAACGCGCCAAGCGTGTCCCGTCAAATAACCGCGAATAACCATTTCAACCTTGAAGGGTTCACAAGCGATACCGATCGTAACGTTGGGATCTGGATTAGCACTCACCCAGTTGGGCACCACATCTGCCGTTGCTGCCAAAAAATGAGTAGCGATTTGATTCAGTACTTGCCCTTTATAAGGAATTGGTCGCGGTAAGACGTGATCAAAGGCAGAAATACGATCGGAGGCAACCATCACCAAGGTCTTTCCAAGATGATATACATCTCTTACTTTCCCACGGTAAAATTTAGTTTGTCCGGGTAATTTAAAATTCGTTTCCTTAATCACATTTTTTTCGATTGGTGTCATTAGTTCTGATTTTACAGCTAGATTTGGTAAAGTGCAGCATAGCTGTCCTTCTAATAAGTAAGTGCTTGGACAAATTTACTCAACTATTTTTATTAAGCAGACATTTCAATCGTAGAACTTAAATACTAATTTAAAATTGTATCGGAAATCGTTTTAAAATGACAGATCACCAAACACAAATCATTTGCAGCAGTCCTTGATCGAATGCAATAGATTTAGTAGTTTCGTTCTATTGTCGCTGAGGGCTGCTATGTAATAACAGATTTAATAATTGCTTGTTGCTCCGCTCACTATTACCAAGAAACCTATTTTTATGAACGTAAAATTATCATTTTTTTATCTGAGCCTCTTCCTTTTTTTTAGCGCTTGCACGCAAGATCACAATCAGCTTGTGAATGATTTAGCAACGAATTTTAAGCAACAAAAACAAGCATTTTTTGCAGATCAAATGAACCTCGTTCCTAAACTACCTGCCTTTGAGGCGAGTAAAGGAGCACAATTGGATCAGTTGCTGCGACAGTATCGGGATGATTTATTAAAAATTAATCCTGAGCGCTTAACCGCAGCAAATCGAGTAAGCTTTGCTCATTTGCAACAGTTTATCACGGATGCGCATGTCAACTATACCCTTGAGCAAAAGTATTTGTGGGATCCAAGTTTTTATAATACACACCATCATTTCAACGCAATTTTTTCCGATTCCACCTTGACGACAAGCGAAAAGTTAGCTCAATTTAAACCACTTATACTGGCCTTACCTACGCATTATACAACGGCCATCCAGAACCTGCAACATAACGAGCTTTCTATCCGCCGCGTTGCTGCTGCAAAAGAAGATTTGCTCGAAGTTTTCCACACGCTGAAGTATAAAATCCCGAAACTTGCACTAGAACAAGCAGCTACCGACCTAGCGATTCCGGAAAGCGCCGAGGCCATTTTTGCGGTTAAGGACTACTTAGCGTTTTGTAAAAGTTTGACCTTTGAATACGGCGAAACTCAATCTTTCCTGCGTTTTAGAGATAGTTTGCCGGCTAAGTAGGTTTAGTCAATTAAAAAAACCGAAAGCCCTACCGGATTATTTGTCCAATAGGGCTTTCGCAGCGCTTTTAGCTTCGCTAATTGCAACTAGATATACTTCGCTTGATTGCGATCAAGTAAAATGTCTTTTAATTCTTTCAAAACGGCATATTCGTGTGGAACTACTTTTTTGACCGCTTCTTTTACCGCAAAGAAAGTACCTTTCTCTAGGTCAGGAATACGCTGCTTAATTTGATCCTTCACAATACGAACATCTTCTTTTACAATGGCTCGAATGGATGGAATGTCATGCCAGTCTCCTTCTACAGCGTAAGCAGAAGTCATTTGACCATCTTGGTCGGTTGGCTCTAAAGCAATGAAATGAATCATAGAACTATCCTGATTAATTTTCCCTTGGGGAATGGTCCAATTATCTGGATTACCATCTTTATCATTCACCAAAAAAATCTCTAAACCTTTTTTATTGATCCGGTAGATCACAACTCTTGCGTAGTCAAGTACACTCATTTTCATAAATTAAATGAAAGATTACCTTAGCGGTTAGCTAATATCCTCTTGTAATAGGCATTTAAGTTCGTGGCTGCTTCCGCAGCGTCTTAGTTAAACAACATTTTGTAATAAATGGTTGCTATTTATAGCGCTAAAAGTACAAATTAAAGGGAGTTGTGCCTAAGATATTCCTAAAAAAACACCAGAACGGCTAAAAAATATTATTTTCAGCCGTCGGAATTTGTTTAAAATGCTAAATCTTATACGTTTTGCGCTTCTTTTTCTTTTTCTTCTCGGGGGTAACTTCTTCTTCTGGAATACTCTTTTTTCCTTGATCGAATTGCCCCGGAGAAAGTTGTAATTGTTCAAATAATTCCTGCAAATTCTCTAAGTCGGAATCGTCCATTTGTTGGAGTTGTTGTTCAAATAATTTAAACATATCTCCGAAATCGAAAGTCGCACCATCGAGCGGCGACAATCCATTCCCTTGGTCTAAGTTGTCAAAGCGTTGAATCAAAAGTGTATCCACCAGAAAAGGATGATCACCGTTGGCATTCGGGATTTGCATTTGTTGCATTAGCTGTAAAAGCTCTTGCTCCATCCGTTTCATTTGTTCTGCCCAAGCATCATCCTGCGTTTGAGCAAAACTAACACTAGCCATCAGGAGTGCTACACTGAGTAAGACAATTTTTTTCATGTGATAAGACTTATTAGTTATTAGATGCTATCCTTGTACTATTACTATTTTGGCGGAAGATCTTTTTCTACCATTTGTAACACCGCTAAAGCCAAAAAGTTGGCTTCCTCTTCCTTGTCCATTTTATTAACGAATTGAAAGGCACGAGCGTTGGTCTTCACGCCCACTTCTTTTGCCAATAAAATACCTTGCTCTTGATCGCCTAAAATAATAGGCTGTAGGGCGCTCCCTTCGGTAATTTGTCCCAACAAGCGATCGGTCTTAGCGCTGTATAGTTTTTTTCGGTCTTTAATCTTTCCCACGAATTGGTCATCAATGTGCAAGCGAATATCAGCTCCTTCGATGCGATAAAAAAACTCGCGGTGAGAAGTTCGAACGTATAAAATTGCATTTTCTACTTTTGAGTAATAGCGTTTGTAAGCGTAGACAAACATTGGTTCGCTGTAGATCGACGTAAAAATACCTTTTACTTCGGTGGTAACGCCCGTTACGATTGTCTGGTCGGTTTGATTGAGCGAAAGCAATTCAATTTCCTCGGGTTTCCACGGCACTAGGCGACTAATCCAAGGAACTAGATTTACCCGCATGGTAGCGAGGTCCGCTTTAATTTTCTGAGCGTTAGGTTGATGATTCGTGAGCAACTGATAGAGCATCCTCACGACTAAGTAACAAATTCCAGCGAAAGCTAAAAAGCAAACCAGAAAAAAAAGGATTCGAGGCATAATTAATGGTATTTGAGCAGTAATTTTGATTGTATCATTTGAGGAAATCAGTAGCAATACTTTTCCCAGCGTCGATTAGATTCCCTAAATTACGACATTCCTGCACGAACATTAAGTTTAATTTTATTTTTCTTATAATCGGCAAACTGTTTTCGCCTAGTGCTTAACGCAATTTTGTCTTGTTGGTTCAAAATCTTAAAGTCTGCGGCAATTATACGATCCAATTCTTCCAAAATTTTATCTTGGCTTTCCCAGTATTCAAGCTGAGGATTCGTGATATCGTCTACTAATCTTCTTTTCAAGGCTAGTATTTCTTTGGCAAAAAGCCCTTCCGGTTGATAGATTTCATCCATTTGAGCTAGTATCTTTTCGTGCTTACCCTGACCGAGTAGGCTATTTCCACCGTAATCCCAAGTTTGTAAAAACCAACTCGGATAAAAGTGTTCGATACTATCAACGCTGTGTACTTCCAAAGCTAATCCCATAAAATCGTCATCTACTTTTCCAATGGTTATTTTTGCCTTGTCGGCTAATTTTTTATAATTCCAGAAAAAATAGTAAACGGTACCTTCCGCTGCCAATTGCACCGTAAAGCCGGGCAACATTTTATCCAACCAAAAAAGATCCGGTGAGCTTTCTTCGTTGGTATAAACAATTCTATCCGTTAAGTAGGTGATCAACGTATCGCGCAAAACTGTTCCATCTTGATAGAGACTAGCCATTTCGACTTCCGTGTTTACATTTCTGTAGCGTGCTCCATAGGCAAGTATCCGCTGCGTTAACTCCTTTCCAAATAAAGTATTTAATTTTCGCGTACGCATTTTTAAAGCGCCACTTGCTGCGCTGATTCCTTCGTAGTTTACCGCACCACCAAATACCCAACCTTCTTTCCCCTCAGCGGTACGCACTTTGATCCAAGGTTCGGTGTACTTCACGCCTCTAATGGTGATCGTTTGAGAAGCGACGCTAATTTCGTTGAGGTCGGTGAGCATTGCTCCTTTTTTCAAGTGATCAATTACGGCGCCCGTTCCACTGCCTTCCTCTCGTAAACGAAGTTTGTC
Source organism: uncultured Saprospiraceae bacterium (assembly GCA_937951685.1). Lineage (GTDB taxonomy): Bacteria > Bacteroidota > Bacteroidia > Chitinophagales > Saprospiraceae > CALFBG01. The sequence continues at coordinate 7,838 of CALFBG010000063.1, forward strand.
TACCTCTACGATGAGGCGCCCGACTTGGTTGACAGGATTGGGTTTTATGGGTCGAGCGTTCTCCGTTGGATCGGCTGCGGTTCGATCAGTATTAGTAGCGGTATCGGTGTTGCCCTGACAGGCTGAAAACAAAAAAAGGAGTAATAAAAGGTAGTAATTAAAAGTAATTTTAGGGATGAACATTAATCTTTGTTTTTATTGTCAAAGGAATGGATGCGGTGATAAACTTATTTTACTAATGCTGTCTAGTAAAATAGAGGTTATTTAAAAAAAGGAAGTTGTTTAAACTTTAAAATTAAAAAATCCATTTTGCCGATTGACAAAATGGATTTTATTTTCTTTTAAATGGGGTAAACGTTCAAATAGGAAATTGTAGGTTAGCCTAAATAAGATTTAAGGTTATTTCGATTATAAGATTTGCGCAATCTACGGATCGCACGTTCTTTAATTTGTCGAACTCTTTCACGGGTAAGACCGTACAATTCTCCAATTTCTTCTAAGGTGAGTGACTTGTAGCCATTCAAACCATAATAAGAAGATAGTACCTCAACTTCTCTTGGTGATAAAATCGAAAGTCCTTGTTGTACTTCATCTTTTAAAGACTGTTCCATCAAAGTTAAATCTGGGCTCATGGATTCGCCACTAGAGACGACGTCCAACATGGTAGAATCTCCTTCATCTCCACTCATCGGTGCGTCGAAAGAAAGATGTCGACCATTTCCTTTGAGCATATTCCGTACTTCCTTCGGAGTCATTGACAGAATATCTGCTAATTCTTCGTGGGTAGGTTCCCGTTCAAATTCTTGTACGAAAGACAAGAAAGCTTCGTTTACCTTATTATAAGAACCGACTTTATTCAGAGGTAATCTTACGATTCTAGAGTATTCTACGATGGCTTGTAAGATAGATTGTCGAATCCACCAAACTGCGTAAGAGATAAATTTAAACCCTTTGGTTTCGTCAAAACGCTTCGCAGCTTTCATTAGGCCAACGTTACCTTCATTGATTAAATCACTTAAAGATAAACCTTGATTTTGGTATTGCTTTGCTACGGATACGACGAAACGCAGGTTCGATCTGGTTAATCTATCGAGTGCCTGAGTATCTCCTTCTCTAATCTTCTTAGCTAAAACGGCTTCGTCATCAGCGTTCAACATAGGTATCTTGCCGATGTCGTTTAGATATTTATCTAAGGACAAGCTTTCTCTAGCGGTAATTTTATTTGTAATCTTTAGTTGACGCATGCTGTAATCCTTTTAATCCGGTTATGATAATTCAGTTGTATATAATACGAAATCTTGAAAAAAAAGTTGCTCTTTTTATAAAAAAACTTGACTTTTTAATAAAAAAAACTTATTCGTACATTTTATAATAAATACAAGTAGAATGGTTAAAAAGTTTCATCTAGGTCAAAAAAGATGCCCAAACAGAAGAAAAACTTCTATTTGGGCATGTTTTTAACAAAAAAGAGGAAAAATATTCGTTTGATTTGAATTTTTTCAATCCTAAACTTGCATTTTAATTTTTACTAGGTCTTTCCATTAAAGCTTTTCTTGATAATCGGAGTTTACCTGTTTTAGGATCTACACCAATCAATTTTACTTTTACTGGGTCACCTTCTTTGAAGACATCTTCTACTCTTTCGATTCGAGTGTGCGAAATTTCAGAGATGTGCAACAAACCACTCTTCCCCATAAAATCAACGAATACACCGTAAGGCATGATAGAAGCTACTTTTGCATCGTAGACATCTCCAACTTCTGGTTGGTGGGTGATCGCTTTGATCTTTGCCAAGGCAGCATCGATGGATGCTTTGTTAGAACTTGCGATGTTTACAACTCCTTTATCTCCATCTTCGGTGATGTTGATAACGGTTTCCGTTTCTTTTTGTAATTCTTGGATGATACTTCCACCAGGTCCGATAACTGCTCCGATGAAGCTCTTATCAATTCTGATTTCCACAATCCGTGGTGCGTGTGGTTTGAAATCTTCTCTTGGTGCCTTGATCGTTTTATCCATTTCTTCGAGGATGTGGATTCGACCTTGTCGTGCTTGCTCCAATGCTTTTTCTAAGATTTCGTAAGGCAAACCATCTACCTTGATATCCATTTGGCAACCGGTAATTCCAGCGGTGGTACCCGTTACTTTGAAATCCATATCACCTAATGCATCTTCATCTCCTAAGATATCGGAAAGAATTGCGTTGCGTTTACCATCAGAAATCATTCCCATTGCGATACCAGAAACGGGTGCTTTAATTTGCACACCACCATCTAATAAGGCTAAAGTACCTCCACAAACGGTAGCCATAGAAGAAGAACCGTTAGATTCTAAAACGTCAGAGACTAAACGAATCGTGTAAGGACTGTCTGCTGGCAATACTTGCTTGAGGGAACGTCCCGCCAAGTTTGCGTGTCCAACTTCTCTTCGCCCTGGGCCTCTCATGGGCTTCGTTTCTCCAACGGAGAATGCGGGGAAGTTATAATGTAAAATGAAATTTTCAAAATCGTGTTTCAAGGCCGTATCGATCATCATTTGATCGAGTTTGGTACCGAGTGTCATCGAGACTAAAGTTTGTGTTTCGCCACGATTAAAAATCGAAGAACCGTGCGTAGCAGGCAAGTAATCGACTTCCGTCCAAATTGGGCGAACTTCGTCTAATTGACGACCATCCAATCGTATTTCTTCGCTCATCACCATTTCTCGAATGATTTCTTTTTGAGCTTTATTAAAGTAAGTAGAGACAAAACCACCGTTTTCGGCAACGTATTCTTCGTCAAATTTTTCTGCGAAAGCTTCTTTCAACTCTTCTTTAACAGCTTTGAATTGACTTTTTCGAGATTTTTTGTCCAAAGCAGACTTTGCTACTTCGTAGATTTTATCTTTTGCGAATTCCATCACGAATGCTTTAACCTCATCGTTTTCAGGAATGGCTTCAATTTCTCTTTTGGTTGTTGCTTTTTCTCCTACTAAGGCTGCTAAATCAAGTTGTGCTTGGCACTGTACTTTGATGGCTTCGTGTCCTATTTTGATCGCTTCGATCAAATCGGATTCGCTACATTCTTTTGCTTCTCCTTCTACCATCATCACGTTTTCGATGGTTGCTGCGACGATAACGTCAAGGTCAGCTTTTTCCAACATGGAACGATCGGGATTAACCATCATTTTTCCATCTACTCGCGCTACCCGTACTTCTGAAATTGGTCCAGCAAAAGGGATATCAGAAACAGCTAATGCTGCCGAAGCGGCCAAAGCGGCTAAAGTATCGGGCATGGTTTCTTTATCAGAAGAAATTAAATTGATGATCACTTGCGTATCATACAAATAACCGTCAGGAAATAAAGGTCGAATGGCTCTATCTACTAAACGAGAGATGAGAATTTCGTAATCGTTTAGTCTTGTTTCTCTTCGGAAGAAATTACCCGGAATACGGCCCGCAGCCGCAAATTTTTCTTGATAGTCAACAGATAAAGGGAAGAAACTTTGTCCTTCTCTCATTTCGTGAGCAGAAACGACACTGGCGAAAAGCATGGTGTCACCACATTTCACAACGACAGATCCATCTGCTTGTGTTGCTAATTTACCCGTTTCAATTGTGATCTCTCTACCGTCGGGTAGTTGGAATGACTTGCTAATAGGAATCTTTTGTCCCATATTAATATATATATTTTTGTGAAGAAGTAATTGTTCAAAATAATTAGTCGACAACGAATGGTTTACATTTTTAATATTCTAGTGCCGTAGCCTTAATCTTAAAATTAACTCTTTGCCCAAGCACTTACTAAGAAAATAAAAAGATGTTATGAATTGCTTTTGTCCAAGCCTTTAGTGGATATCAGCAATGTATAAAACCATTAAGTTAAAGGAGCGATGAGCATCACCCAATAGCGTGTATCTTTAATTTATGTGTCAGCTGCACCTTTGCAGCTTTTTTAGTTGAATTTTTTCTTTCCAACTTTGTTTGTGTAGTAGAGTCGCAGGTTAGCATTTATATATATCGTCAAATGCTGGATGTCTTAATTGTAGAGCTTACTCTATGATGATCAACGCTACCTTTATTAAGGTAAAATAGATTTGATTCTGAAATATAGTGCTTGTTTATTTAAATTATTTAAACGAAGTTTAACTATAGTAAAGAACGTCAGAATTGAGAAATGATTTTACAAGGAAGTCGATTCATTAGATTTTGTAAAACCATAAAAACTAAAAAAGGAAAAGTGCCTTGTTGTATAGTAGACACTTTTCCTTTTGCAATCATTATTTACGAAGACCTAATTTCTCGATCAGCGCACGATACTTCGTAATATCTTTTTTCGCTAGATACTTAAGTAGGCTTTTTCTTTTTCCTACAATCGTAAGTAAGGTACGTCGACAAGAGTGGTCTTTCTTGTTTCTTTGTAAATGATCAGAAAGCTCCTTTATTCTGTAAGTGAATAATGCGATTTGTCCTTCTGTTGAACCAGAGTTTTTCTCTGAGCCGCCGAATTCTTTGAAGATTCCTTCGGTCTTTTCTTTTGTCAAATAAACTGCCATAATTGTATTTAATTTTTTACCAATAGTGATTACGTAAATCAGTTTTAGCGGTGCAAAGGTACAAATTTTAACCGTAATGTGAAAGATTATTTGACATTTAAATCTTGTTGCCGGGGTTCGGGGATCAATCCACAAGGTAGGAAAAGCGTCTTCTACGCAAAACGAAAGCTTAAAGTACTGATTTACAGCGAAATGAATAAGCTAATCTTTCACTCTAAAATTGTTTCAAAGGAAGGTAATTTCCAGTAAAAAAAGCGATCGTTTACACCGCAACGCTAAAGTACGGGCGTATTTTGATGGAAGGCTTAGCTATTTGGAATTTGAAAGAAAAAACTACTTCCTTTGCCGGGGGTAGATTTGAGCCAGATTTTTCCACCGTGCAAGCGAATAATTTTATCACATAAAGCCAAACCGATTCCAGTACCTTCATATTGCTTATCCAAACGTTTGAAGATTTCAAAAATCTTTTCGTGGTAAGCAGCTTCAATCCCAATCCCATTATCTTTGATCTCGAAAGTAAGGCCTTCTTCGTCTTTAGTTGTGCGAATTTCGATGGTACAAGGTCCCGTTGCTTTTTTAAACTTAAAAGCATTGTGAATCAGATTTTTAAAAACCAGTTCCATCTGTCCTTCGTTCGCCGTGATCATTGGTAACTTTCCTACTTTCACATCGATGCTATGCGTTGCTGGTTGCGATTGCCAATTTTTCAAAATCGCCGTGACCAATTTTTGAGTATTTACCTTCGTTTTGCTTAGCGTTGATTTTTCCAAACTCGTATACTTCAACAAGTCGCTCAACAGTGCGTGCATATGAAGAATATTGCGCTCAATAAAACCAATATATTCGTCGGACGCTGTGTCTAATTTCCCTTTGCACTTGCGCCCCAATAACTTGGCAAAGCCATTGATATTGCGCAAGGGTTCTTTGAGATCGTGTGCAACGATATAGGCGAATTGTTCCAACTCTTTATTTTGTTGCATGATCTTGGTATTCTTACGTTCGAGTACAAAAATTTCTTGTTCTCTACGATCCAATACCTTGGCAAAATTATTATCTGATTTAGCGGTGCTGATTTCCGCTTCGATGGCTAAGATTCTCATGCTACAACGATAGGCTTCTTTGAAGTTTTTGGTATCTTCAAAGTATGCTCTTAATAGATGTAAGCAATTTTTTTCCTCCGTATTTAACTGTTGGTCTTTGGCTAGTTTGATGCCTTCCCGTTGGTAACTGATGAATGCTTCGATCTTATGTTGCAATAAACAAACTTCCCCGAGCGTAGCCAAAAATTGCGATTTCAAAGGATAGAAGCTATGCTGATTACAAAGCGCTAGGCCTTGCGAGAGGTAATCGAATGCTTGGTCTAGCTCTTTTAACCGCAGACAATTGGTGCCCGCAGAATGTAGAATAGCGGTATGGATAAAGGATAATTTTTCGTTGGGAGCCTCCTTAATAATTTTCAATGCGTGTTGAAGGTGTGCATTGGCAAACTGATAATCCTTCTTCTTCGTATAAATTTCCGCAATATTATCCAGAATAAAAACGAAAGTAGAATTGTCATTCCGTTTTTGAGCCATGGCCATTCCCTTGTCCAAGTAGGTCAAAGCTTCGTCCAACTTGCCTTGCATTTTAAAAACGCTCCCTAAATTATTATATAAACGCGGCAAAAATGCTTCTACTTTATAACTGAGTGCTTTCAAAAAGTAGCTCAGTGCAACTTCTTGTAAATGCTTATCGTGATAAATCACCCCGAGGTAATTGTAAATAGCCGTAATCCGATAAAAATCGTGTGGAAAATGTAGTAAGACGAGTTCGAGACCAATAGATAAGCTTTTAATTCCTTGGTAAAAATCACCTTGTAAAGTATGCGCGTGACCTTTTGCGGTATGCAAGTCAATGATCGTTTTTTGATCACCAATCTTATTGGCCAGACTTAAGCCTTTCTCTGCGTATAAAATCGCTTTGGGAGGATTATCTTTTTCGTTTTTCCGTGCCTGTGCTACGCACAACGCTAACTCTTCTTTGAGAATAGACGAATCAATGATGTGTTCGCCAGCTATATCCCTGTTGTTTTGCACAATTTTCTCTTTAGTTGAAGGAATACGATCCGCTTTCTTAAACGTTCGTTTCGTTGATCAAACATTGGCGGTTTTATCTCAACGATTTTATGACCCTTGCGCTCTTTATGGTTTTGGATTTTGTGGTGAAACCGATTAAAGAGAGTTCATAACTTATGCATACGGATACAAAATAAAAAAGTTGTTGAAACGGATAAAAAGTGTGACGGGGTAAGTACTTAAGTAGTTCACAGAAATTAGGTTTACAATAAGTTGATTAGTTAATTTAATTCCCTGAACTACTTAAGTGAAAAAGGAAACCGTTTATTTTTTTTTGAAAACAAAAAAACTCCGATTACCGCAGCAAATCAAGTATTGCTAGCTTTTTTAACAACCCGGCCTTGATCTCTTCATTTATTTTTATAAACTTGCAATAGTGTATATTGCTAAGTATATCCAGCGCTCACACGCAGGAGTCTGATTATTTATTCACAACTGAAGTATCAATCAAATGTCTAAAAATCCAAGAGTACTAAGTGTTGCTAATAGCAAAGGAGGCGTTGGTAAATCTGTGGTTACCATCCTACTCGCCGTAGCACTAGCGAAAGAAAAGAATAAACGTGTTTTGATTATTGATTGTGATAATCAAGGGAGCATCATGGATCTTTACGAAACGGAAAAAGACCGTTGGCAAGAAGAACCAGCCATTGAAGTCGAGGAACTTACGCCGCGCCGCGTTCAGTCTTTTTTGAAACGATTTGGAGAAGATTATGATTACATTTTTATTGACGTCCCTCGAATGACGGATGCGAAGAAAGATAATGCGACGGTGATGCTCTTGTACAATTGCGATGCGATCTTGGTGCCCATCGTAGGGAATCAAGTTGACGTACTTTCGAGCTACGACTTTTTGGAGATTTTGAAAGAAGCTAAAACGGATAAGTCCGAAATGGATTTGAGTTTAGATTATTATGGTTTTATCAATCGGCGGAATCAAAGAAAGTCAAATGAAGAAGCGGAGCAAAGTATGAAGGCCAAAGGAATGAAAATGTTTAAGCATTCTTTGCCCGATTTAAAGATATTTACCAATCCATCACTTTATGCCTCTATTTTAGAATCAGCAGAAGGCAAACGCCGTTTTGAAGATTTTTACAAAGAATTTAAAAGAAAATTTAAACTAAAATAAAGCTCTGATTAGCCTTTTCTTCCATTATTTGTAAAATCGGTTCTGAATTTAGCGTTCAGAACCGATTTTTTGTGCTAAAAAACCCTCCGCTTTCGCATAACATCATCCTTTTGTTAATTGCTCGTTGCCAACAAATTATACATATAAACGATATGTTTAACCTGTCACAATAGTTACATTAAACTAATCTTTTATTTGAGAACTTATTAGTTTTTTCACATTAACAAAGAACGACAAAAAGCATCATACGACTTAAAAGTAAGTCAAGAAGTTCGGTTGTTTCATTTGCTGACTCCATACTTAAATTGCAGCAAACCGAAGCCGTTCACGGAATTAGCTTTACGCTGACGAGTTAGGCTTCCACCATTTTGAATATGTAAATATTAAGACTACCCAAATAGTCTCTAATCTTTTCTATTATAATTCGTTTTTTTCATGAGAGAAAGGCTCTTGGTCTCCAAGGGCCTTTACTTTTTACTTTTGGAGTCGTTGGCTTCGAAAGCTTATGTTTGCAAATCCAATAATTATCTATAACGGGTGAATTAGCCAAGAACGTTTTAAAATTCACCTTAACTATGTCAGAAACGCCTGAGCAGTTCCCAAAACCCTGTTCAGGGTTTTCTATTTTTGGTAGTTGCCTTTATGCTTTACCGGTGCATTTTTCTTCAAAAGCATAAAATCCTTTAACAAAAAACGCTATTGCTCCGTTTTCCTTCAAAATTTAAAACAACTTCATTATATTTGCCTTTGACTTAATTACACTATGTAATAAATAAGTAGTTCGAAGTTATTTAAAAACTTCTATCAGGCCTCGCGCAGTATTTTTGTACTGTCGCTTCGTCTTATTTCGAATTCAATCAACTTTATAAAAAAGTACTGAAAAATGCAAACTAATTTAGATAGACTTAGCGAGGAAGAAAAGCAAGAATTGTATGATGCAATTCCCTTAATTACCATCTTAATCGCCGGCGCTGATGGCAATATCGACGAAGAAGAATTGGAATGGTCCAAAAAATTAACCCACATTCGATCTTATTCTACGGGAGAGCAATTGCAAGTTTTTTACAGCAAAATTGAAGAAGATTTGCAAGATAAACTAACTCGATGGCAAGAAGCCTTACCAAATGACGTCAAAGAAAGACAGGCTGCGATTAGTGCAAGATTATCACAATTGAATCCTATTTTAGCGAAGATGGAAGTAGAAGCTGGTGCTGTTTTCTATGAACACCTAACTAGTTTTGCGAAGCACGTTGCCAAAGCATCTGGTGGATTCCTTGGTTTTGGAAGTATCAGCAAGGAAGAGGAAGAATTGATCGATTTGCCAATGATTACGCCCATCGTTATCGAAATAGAAGAAGACGACGAAGCTTAAACTTATGGTAAAATAATCGGCTACTAATTTTCTAGTACGCTAGGCAATAGTTACTACAACAAGCTCTAATCCCGAGTTGATCAATGGTCAGTTCGGGATTATTTTTTTTACGATCTATTTATTTTTATTCGACAAGCGAAGCAACGGCGTAATTTGCGCGCTTAATATCGCAATACTCTTCGAATCCCCATCACGAGCATCAATACTACGATCAATACAAAAGTGACAATCAGATAACCATCTTTTACCTCGTTTAAACTATAATCTAACTTAAACGCTAAGAATCCGATAAAGCCGAGCAAAAGTACTGCTCCCATGATTTGTTTAAATAAAGCCATTTCTAATTTAATTCATTTATCTGCTCGTAGCGCTACACCGCCATAAATCTGCTCTTCTTTTCTGCTACTAATTATTCTTTTATTACCAAACACAATGCCGCTTCGGCAGTTTAAAAACCAAAGTTAAGGGCTTCCTTGCAAAAAGGATGTCCTTCCTACTACAATTCTATCCTTTTGGGTAGGGGAATCCTTCTTCCATTCACCGAACTTGTAACAAGCTTGGAAATAGTCTGTTTGATTGGAAATCAAATAATTTAGTCGTAGCTTTAGAAGTAAGGCTAATGGAATCGCTTTTTCTAGCATAATTTTATGCGTTAAGCAAATACTTGAATACACTAGACTTCATTCGAAAAGAGAATCTAAATTTATTTGCTTTTGGAATAGGCATTCAACATTAGCTTCTTTGAGCAAGACTATCTTTTCCGATTAGTCATTTATCAAAGGAAAATCAAAAGAAAACAAAATGGCTTCCGCTCAGTTACCCAAAATAGTACGCTTGCTGCTCGCAGGCGTTTGCTGCATCTGTTGCTGCACGCAAAGCGTTGCACAAGAGGAAGATTCCTTTGCGAAAGCCAATGCTGCGTTAAAGGCTAAAAACTACCAAGAAGCCGAACGACTCTTCGACCAAGCGATAGCTACATTCCAAGACCAAGGAGATTTTGAAAAAAAATTTACTGCGGTCTTTAATCGCTCGAAAGCGATCATGCATCAATATAAGGTAGACGAAGCTCTAGTTTCCTACAACCTGGCGGAAGTACTTTCCAAAAAATGCAAAGATCCAAATCACTACGCAAACGTTTTAACGGCAAAAGGCACCATCTATCAATTTAAAAATATGCCTGATAGCGTGCTTAAAGTTGGGCACCAAATCATCCGCACCAAGAATATTGAACCACGATTTTATTCTGACGGTTATACTTTGCTCGGTAAAGCTTATTGGAGCAAAGGCTATCGCGATTCTATTGAATATTGCATCAAGAAAGCTTACGAGATTAATAAGCTAGAAAGCGACTCTTCTAGTTTGCCCTTTACTGCAACAGACTTGGGTGTTTACTATCAGGAAGAAGCGCAATATGGAAAAGCGTTACAGTATTTTATGAAGGGCTTGTCTTATTTATCCGATCCGGAAAGTTCACACAAATCGGTCACGATTTACCGACTCATTAGTAGCCTTTTTGTCTCGATGCGGAATTACAACAAAGCATTGGAATACGCCGAAAAATCAGTCGTTTTATCTGATAAATTCAAGTTAAAAACGACGAAGGCAAAATCCTTGATGCAACTAGGGACGATCCACGAATTGCAAGACAATTTCAATATTTCCATTCATTATTACGAGGATGCTCTAAAGCTATTTGCAGGTACAAAGAGTAATGCTTACTTATTTCGTTGCAACCTCGGTCTCGCCAAATGCCACTTAGAAATTAATGATCCCAATGCGGCTGAAGCTTACATGGAAAAAGCGAGAGCGTCGTTGGCGAATATTGACGAAGAACAAATTGCCTTACGCTTTTTGATTGCGGAAGCGCTTTACGCTAATTTAAAATCAGATTTTACGCGGTCCAAACAAATGCTCGATACCTCTTTAGCTAAAGCAAAATATCTACAAAATCCGGATGCGCGAAAAGAGATTTATAAACTTTATGCCGATTATTACCAACATTTGGGTCAGTACCAAGATGCCCTTCATTATAAAAATGCTTACTACCAACTCAAAGATTCTTTGGCGCAAGAAGCACAGTTTTTTATCGTAAGTGAAATGGAGGCGCAATACAATCGATCCGAACAAGATTATAAAATTACTTCGCTCAATACACAGAATCAAATTGCCAAGATGCAAATCAACAAACACAATCGACAATTGATTTTTGGAGGATTGAGTTTGTTTCTGTTGACCATTTTGATCGGAATAATTTTTAGATTTTACCGACACAATAAGCAAAAGAGTCAAGAGCTGGGTTTGAAAAATGTACAAGTCTCTCTCGCGCTAAAAGAAAAAGATACTTTACTCCGAGAAATTCATCACCGTGTGAAAAATAACTTACAAGTGATTTCCTCCTTGTTGGCAATTCAATCTCGCCACATTCAAGATCCCGCCGCCTTAGATGCCATTAAAGAAGGTCGGAATCGAGTAAAATCCATGGCATTGATTCATCAAAATTTGTATAAAAAAGATAACCTCACGGGTGTTGATGTTAAAAAATATTTCAACAAACTTATCCAAGGTTTGTTTCAATCTTACAATACTGCTGCCGACCAGGTTCATCTGGTAACCGAGATTGACCCCTTGAGTCTTGATGTTGATACGATTGTACCTTTAGGATTAATTGTTAATGAGTTGATCAGTAATGCGCTCAAACACGCTTTTGACGATGATCAACAAGGCATGATTCTGGTACGTTTGCAAGAGGTAGGCGATCATTTATGCCTAGAAGTCATTGATAATGGTAAAGGTATTAAAGACATTAGCAAACTACAAAATGGAGAATCGTTTGGATATGAACTCATTGATGCCTTTAAATCAAAATTAAAAGCGGATTTGAAAATAGCATCTGAAAAAGGTACTCAAATCCAGATGAAAATAAGACGGTACAAAAAAGTGGCTTAGTTGAGATTGATGTTATTTAAAACGCTAAAGCTACCTACGAATTAATCTTTTTGTCCAGCTGTATTCACCAAAAAACCTATTAAAAACACACAAATGTCAAAAGTTAAAATCCTTATTGTCGAAGATGAAGTCATCATTGCCAAAGATATTGCCGCTTATTTGGAAATTGCGGGTTATATGGTTATTGGGATTGCGCACGACAGCGAAAAAGCGCTCGATTATATCCACAGTTTAGCCCCCGATTTTATCTTACTCGATATTAATATCGAAGGCACTAAAGACGGAATTGAAGTTGCGGAAGTTATCAAAAAGAAATACGATATTCCCTTTATTTTTCTGACTTCTTATTCCGATAAAGAAACCTTGAGTCGAGCGAAAGAAGTGAATCCTTCGGGCTACATCGTTAAGCCATTTGACGAGCACGACCTGATGAGTTCAATTACAATCGCTTTGCACAATTATCAACAAACGAAGCTAAAAAATGAGTTGACGCTGGATAAAATCAACTCAATTGCGTACACGCCCTTGACGGAAAAAGAGTTCGAAGTACTAGAAGATTTATCAAAAGGAATGACCAATAATCAAATCGCAGAAAAGCAGTTTGTTTCCATAAATACCGTAAAATTCCACATTAAAAATATCTTTATCAAATTAGATGTTATCAATCGTAGCTCGGCGATTAATAAAATTTTACCGCTTATTTCTTAAGTTAACAGTGTGCAGTAAAAGCTACCACTAATTTGTTAAGTAGTTGTCAAATATGGCTTTACCCCTTGATAACTATACTTTTGGGTAGGGAAATCAAAACTGAAAAATGTGACCTTGTAAATTAAAGTGTGCGCAACCGATTGTACTGACGATCGATATCGACCGGAAAGCTCCTCAAATGAACTTCCGTAAGCTTTTTGAATACCAAGTAAAGTTATGTTATTGTAAAACAGTCTTGAATACCTCCTTACCTTCATGAAGGATCCAAAACAGGGAAAAATAATCTCTATCCATACTTCCAAGCCGGAAGTGGACCCCGTCGTGATCCAGGCGGAACAGGAAAAGGTAGCGCAGATGTTCAATGAAATGCAAGAAATTTCTCAACGGATTGACGAACATCTTAAGGAAAGTAAACATTGGTCACCGCTCCAACAACTCCCCGTAGAACCTGAAAAGCGCGCTTGGCTGACTAGGCTCAAACATTTTTATCAACGATTAGCTACCCGCTTTCGACTCCCCAAAAGTCGGTCTAGCTATCCTGCTCGCAGCCTAACGATCTTCAAGGAAAAACTCGCTACTTTCAAAAAAAGATTCAAATAGGTCTACCTTTCTTGACAAAACGCCCCAAAAAAGGTAAAACCTAGGCTAAACCACTCATATTTTTCACATCCGAGCCTTATTTTTAATCAACTTCAATAAATATTGTTGTATTTTCGCGCTTCATTTAATTGTAAACATAAAAAATTAGAAAATTGAAAAATTTATTCTTATTAATATTAGCAGTTAGTGCAATGGCTTTATTCTCTTGTACTGGAGAAGGTGGCTCAAGCACGAACAAAGGTAAGCGAGCAGTAACCACTTCTGGATATGAATATATTCACCACGTTAAGAATGGTGGTACGACTGTACAAGAAGGAGATAAAACGTTTATGCACTTAGTTGTTACCAAAAACGATAGCATCGAGTTGCAGTCTAGCTACAAGATGGGTAGAACATTCCCACAAATTATTCCTCCTGCGGACAAATTACAAAAGCCTTTTCCTCCTACTTATGAGGCATTGATGATGATGAGCGAAGGCGATAGCTTAACGATCTGGCAAAGCCTAGACTCTGTTCCAAATCTACCCCAAGGATTTTTACCGACAGATGTCATTCGTTTTGATGTCAAATTAGTTGAAGTTCAATCCAAAGCAGAAGTAGAAGCTTTGATGGCGGCGGGTAAAGAAAAAGAAACGGCAATTACTGCTTCTACCACGGCAATGATTAAAGACTACCAAGCCGGAAAATTAAAGTCTAAAATCAAAACAACTGATTCTGGTCTTAAATATATCGTCTTGAAAGAAGGTACTGGCCCGCAAGCGGTTGCTGGAAAAACGGTAAGCGTAAACTATGCTGGCTTCTTATTGGATGGTACGGGTTTCGATAATTCTTATGCGAAAGGAGAGCCGATTGAATTCCCATTGGGACAAGGCGCAGTTATCAGAGGTTGGGATGAAGGTTTAGCACTTTTGAAGGAAGGAGCAGAAGCGATGTTATTTATTCCTGCGGACTTAGCTTACGGAGACCAAGGAAGTCCTCCAAGAATTCCTGCCAAAGCAGAACTTGCCTTTTTTGTAGAATTAGTAGGGGTAAAATAAACGCGATTTATAGCACTTGCTAAAATCAAAATTTCCGCTTCCGTAGCTTAGGCTAGGGAGCGGAAATTTTATTTTTAGCTTAATGGTTTTGAACTTTTCGCTTTAAAACCACTACTGGCTTTCTTCTTCGGCAACGGCGGCTTTTCCTTCTTTCCACCATTCATCGGGTGCTTTACGCGTTCCGAATCCCCACTGCTTATCAATCCACAGCAAAATTTTCCGAAAAGGACTATTGGCAAATAAAATTCCCCAACGGTGCCACCATTTAGAATAGTCTTTATTATAAGGGCAAACGCGAATACAAATGGCACAATCCGTATTCATACCTACCCAAAATTTAAAACATTTTTCCGCATTAACGGTCCACTTCTTAATACCGGAATGACTTGAGAAATTGGGTGGTGTCGCGGCAGGTGCTCCGCTAGGAATAGCTTTGACAGGACAATTATCCGAGCAAAGTTTACAACTGTCACAAAACTTCTTTACCCCAAACTCAATCGGTTGATCGGGAGAAAGTGGCAAATCCGTAAAAACTTTTGCAATTCTGATATTAGGCCCAAACTTTGGGGTAATCAACAAACCGTGTCGACCATATTCGCCCAAACCCGCTTGAATAGCCATCGGAATATTTAGGCCCGTATCGTTCAAGGAAGCCGTAGCGTTGTAGCCCAAGTTGGTAATGAACTGTGCGAGTGTCGTCGCGCAAGTTAAGCCCGTGCTGTAACCAACGCCCGTTGTGGCGCCACTGACCGCAGAAGGATAGGTTTTACTCAAATCGTAATCCATGGGGACAATGAGCAAGATGGCGTAGCGATAGCTTTTCGGTAAGGTTAAAGAACGGCTTTCTTTGGTTTTGCGATTATAGTTTTCGGAATAAATCCACCGATCGTCTACTTCACAAACGCCGGCCATTCCAGCACCAAAAATCTTAGCCGCCAGTTTGATGCGTTTCGTTGTTTC
Source organism: uncultured Saprospiraceae bacterium (assembly GCA_937951685.1). GTDB lineage: Bacteria > Bacteroidota > Bacteroidia > Chitinophagales > Saprospiraceae > CALFBG01. The sequence continues at coordinate 23,234 of CALFBG010000063.1, forward strand.
TTCCGGAGAAGATAACTCGACTTTCGTAGCCGCACCACCAGAGCGCAGCGAATAATAATCCGTAAAGCCCTCTACTCTACCATCGACGTCAAAATTGCGATCGCCGACCACGTCCGTCAAATGCCAACTGGCATTGCGAAAAGCGTAATCCCACTGATCAAAACCTTTAGATTTTTTGGGGACGAAATTGGTGATATCGTAACTAACAAAAAGATCTTTTGCTTTAACTTTATCATCCCAGATAGAGCGATTGAAGATATCATTTTTTTGTTTAAATCGCTGAAAGTTTTTTTTGATATCAAACAATTTATCAAGGTACTCACGGGGAGCTCCTTTCACCGTTTTGGGTTTCAACATGATTAGTCGTCATTTTTAAGTATGAAGCGTGCACAGTTGATTGATGCTACTCTGCAAGCTTGTTGGTATTACTACTAATAGTGATATAACTATCTTAAAACAACTACTATACCACCATTACTATGACGCCTAAGGTAAGGAAAAATTGAATGCTTATAAGTGCTTAGACAAAATTAAATTACCGATAAGTGCTCAAACAAAGTTGTTGCATTGGAACTTAAGTAACAAGGCAAATTAAAAGCAGGGATTGGGAAACGACTACTTGATTTTCCGAGTACTTCGAGAAAAGGAAATTGAGCTACTCACAATTAAGGACTTTCAAGTGACGCAGGAAATTAGTTTGATTCGTGCGGCCTTAAAAGTCCTCTGTGAAAGTATTAAATATTAAGCTGGATTTTTAAAGTTTACTTTTAAAAAGTAGGCTTTATTTTTCTTGAGTCCATCTACGTTGACCGTTTTGTAATTCAATCGCTTCTTAACAAATCCGTCAATATAGTTACTTGCTGTTTTGACATTAAGGACGATGACTTCATTATCATCGCTAATCATAAAACTGATTTTAGCATCAACTTCTTCCAAACCTTCTAGGATTGGACTTTTAATCAGTTGGATAATTTCGCTTCGCAGTTCTTGCTTAGCAACTTTAGGATCCGTGGTTGGATTGGTAGCAAAAGTACTAGTTGCGAATAATAAAATAGCACAGATTAGGAAGGCGACATTTTTGATTGTTCTCATCTTTTTAATTTTTATTGTGGTTAATGAATCAACGTATTTAAAAAAAGTACAGTTTTTATTTTTTGTTTCAACCGTACAATTCAAAAGACGAACTAAATTCAAAAATGTTGCTTCTCCTCATTCCACAAAAAGCTAAATTTCGATCAATCGCATCATCCTTCCGATGAAGGAATCTAAATTTAATACCAAAATAAAAAAATATTTTTCTGCCTTACCCACTGCACGATTCCGAAGCAAAAGCATCTTTTTATACTGCGTAACTCCTTTCCGTTGTAAGCTAGTTTTCGATAACAAATTAGCATCATTTTAAATACAAAACAATACAAATACAGCGCTTTTATTATCCCCTTTTTAAAGCCTTTTTTGCCCCTAAAAACAAGGCTTTCTGAGTCCTTTTTAAGCTTTCTAAAAAATATACCCGGGATGAGATATAAATCCATTCAGACAAAATAAAAGAGCTAAACTACTGTTTAATAGGGAACTAAAACAATGAAAGAAAGGTTATAATAGTAATAAAGCTAATATAATATTTTTTTTAAAACAATAAATATTTAAGTTATGAAGACGAACCTTAAGCGCAGCCTTAATGGGCTGTACAGCTATGCCCTACCTGTACCTCAACTTTCACAAATCAAAGGTGGAAATACCGAAATTGTTTCTCCGGAAACTAAGACTCAAGTTGTTGAAGATGGTTTAGAAATTTAAAAGAACTATGTGCACTGCCTTATTGATTAAAAGGTAGTGCACTTTTTTTATTTCAGTTCTTTAAGCTTTTTTAAAACCCATTTTTCATGAACCATCGGATGAAGCAATTGAACTTTTTTCATAATTATTTCTTTCTGAAATTTCCAATTAAT
>CALFBG010000064.1 GCA_937951685.1 uncultured Saprospiraceae bacterium
GCAACCGAAGGTAAAGGCTTGTAAGTCAGGACGAAGCTCTTTTCGAGTTTCGCAGCCGTAGCTGCGGTGACGAGAAAAAGCTGAAGTACTGGATTGCAATGCTTTAGCTGTAGGTATTAAGATCTATTTTAAAACAACTTCGGTCATTAATTGATCATCTAGTTAAGCTTGGACCATTTTTTTGTTGACCAAATAACTCCAAACACTTACGGAAACGGAAACCATCAAATCTTCCGGAATAACTTCTGCCTGATATTCCAGTACTTAATGTACACTCTAGTTAGCAAGCTTTTTAATCAAAAATTTGAATACTACTTTTCTGATATTTAAAAAAAAGTAAAACAACTTGTAAAGAAAATTTAGCCTGAGTAAAATTTAAAACTGAAAATACATTAATCAATTTGCTTGCTTTCCGCAAATGCAAGAGCATCAGGGCAGCATTGAAGCTGCAACGAAAGACCTTATTTGGAATCTTAAGAAATGATACGATTGGAATGCAAGATGAGTATAAATATTAAATTACCTCTCCTACCACAAAACTACTTCCCCCTACGTAAATGAAATCATGCACGCCCGCTTGCCGCTTCGCTGCCGCCAAAGCTTCCTTTACCGAAGGATACGACTGTCCTTGCAAGCCAAAGGCTGCGGCTTGTTCCTGTAAACTTGTCGCAGCTAATGCGCGCGGGAGATCTGCTTTCGCAAAATAATACTGTGCCGAGCTAGGAAAATGCTGCAACAACGCCGCAATGGATTTATCATTGACCATTCCCATGACAATATGAAGCTGTTTGTAGGGTAAATCCGCCAATTTTTTCATGGCAATCGCTAAACCAGCTTCGTTGTGAGCACTATCGGCAACAATCCGTGGCTGATTTTGCAATACTTGCCAACGTCCAATATAACTGGTAAGCGTTTTAAGATTTGCGAAGCCCGTTTCAATCTGCTGCAAATCAAGCTTAGTAGCGCCTTGTAAGCTTTCGAAAGTGATGATCGTTTGCAAAGCCGTGCAAAGGTTTTGTGCTTGAAAAGGACCGTGTAAATTTACAGCTAAAGCAGGAAATAGCACTTGCTCCCCTTGCTGGATTTTATAGTAACTATGCGTAGCGTCTTCGCGCAATAATGTTGCGGTTAACGCATCGGAAGCAAATATTAATTCAGCTTGTTTATCGGCTGCGGTAGCGGTAAAAACAGCCGTGGTCGCTGCTTGACGCTCTCCGATAATTACAGGAATTCCTTCTTTGATAATGCCCGCTTTTTCCTTCGCAATTAACGGCAAAGTATCCCCCAAAATATGCTGATGATCCAAGCTTATATTAGTAATCACACTGAGTAAAGGCCGGATCACATTGGTAGCATCCAAGCGACCGCCCAATCCTGTTTCAATGACGGCAAAATCTACTTGTTGCTGCGCAAAATAATCAAAAGCCATCGCAACCGTTGCCTCAAAAAAAGAAGGCTGCAGCCTTGCAAAAAGCGCTTGGTGCTTTGCGACAAAATCAATCACACTCGCTTGATCAATATATTGACCGTTGAGCTTAATCCGTTCCCTGAAATCTCGATAATGAGGAGAAGTGTACAAGCCCACCGTATATCCTTTAGCTTGTAAAACCGCACTAATAAGGTGCGCCGTTGAGCCTTTCCCATTCGTTCCCGCTAAGTGAATACTAGGAAATTTCTCTTGCGGTTGCCCCAATTCCTGACAAAATGCAATGATGTTGCTTAAGTCATTTTTAAAGGCTGTTTTTCCTACTCGTTGGTACATCGGCAGTTCATCGTACAAAAAGCGCAAACTGGCAGCGTATTTCTCTTTTAGCGTCATGGTTTTGTTGACTGTAAGTTTATTTTAGTCCTCTTATTTTTGATTTAATTGGTCTTGGTGCCTAATTTAGGTAATAACGATTGGATCGTTGCCACTTGCCTGTTGGGTCTTCAACATTAGCGCCCAGAAAAATGCTTCATTCATTATGCTCTTTTTTATAAAAAATAAATCGACCAATAGACTTCCACTAAAAAAGCCACCTCTAATTGTGAAATTAAAGATGACTTTTTATTTATCCTAGTAATATTCAATATTGTTGGGCAAGGAACAGGAACAAGTTTTTATTTTACTTTAAAATCGTAAGTAATTGTTCCACATTGCTTTTCTACACTTCCTTTTTTAAAGGTATATTTTTTAGCATTTGCTTCCGCCAATTTGATCAACTTTGCACTCGCCGAAGTCGATCCTCTCTGGGTATACTTTGCACTCACTACTCTACCGCTATCATCAATACAAACTTTTACCACGATCGTTCCGGTTTCCTGAGAATTATCCTTAATCCTAGGACCATTTCCACCTCGGTTTCCTAAACCACCCCCAATTTTTCCGGTTCCAGTGCTAATGCCATCTAAAATTTTAGAATCTTCGTCTCCATTAGGGTCTCCCTGCGAACCAGGATTACCATTATCACCATTACCGTTGCCATTATTACCAAAAAGACCACCAATTTGATCCTTTAAAGCTTTAGCGTCCGCTTCTTTTTTCTTCTTTGCTTCTAGTGCTTTTTGCTTCGCTGCTGCTTCTGCCTTTTTCTTGGCATCTGCTGCTTTCTTCTTGGCGTCTGCTTCCGCTTTTTTCTTGGCATCGGCCGCTTTTTTCTTGGCGTCTGCTTCTTTCTTTTCTTTTCTTTCTTTTTCTAAAAGCTCCTTACGCTCTTTTTCTTTCTTTTTCTTTAAAGCGATTTCTTTAGAATTTTTATCTTCATTCACTTCTTTCTTTGGAACAGCTTCTTTCTCAACCGGCTTGGGCGCTTCGGGTTCAGGTTCAACCACTGGCTCTGGTTCGGGCTCGTCCTCTACTACTGGTTCGGGTTCATCCTCTTCCACCGTTTCTTCTGGAGGTGCCGCTTCAGCCAAAGCTTTTTCAGCTTGATTAGATCCTTCTCCAGCATCGGGTTCTCCAAAGCTCACTAAAATACCAGCCTGACCAGGAGGTGGATTTTCGTATTGCATGAATGGATAAAAAATCAATAGCAAGAAAATAATGTGAATGATAAAGCTTGCTATTTTACCGATTCGTTTGTCTTTTAATTCTTGAATACTTAAGCTCGCATCCATAATGATTAAATTTAATGTTCCGAAGAACAATGAAGCATATGATTATTTGAATGAAGTTGTTTTAAAATATAACCCTTGTATGAATTAGTAACGGAGAAAATCACTTCTCGATTCTTTTTCTCTACTAATTTTATTTTTTTTAACACTTACTTGGTGCTCAATGGTTTTATTTGGTGGAAGTTTACTAAGCATTTATTCCGCTTTCTGCTGACCAAATAAATTCACTTAGAACCACTTATTTAATAGGAAAGTTTCACCCCAAACTTAAAAAACAGCTTGTGCCATAGTAAATGTGTATATAAGAGAAGATGCAAGCAAGCATTATTTTGGTGTACGCTTCGGCAGAAAAACGGCTTTATTCCTTTTCCATGGCGAGAATCGCATTAATATTATAACGCATGGCAAGGTCCATAACGAATACTACGTGTTCTGTTGGTATATTTTTGCCGGGAGAAATGGTGATGTCGAGTTTTTTCGACCCACTTTTCCGAGCAAGCCTTTTTAGCGCAGTTTCTAAATTCCCCTTAGATGTCTTCCGGCCATCCAAGTAATAAGTCCCGTCTCGTTTAATGGATACATCCGTAGGATCTTCTGAGCTCGTCGATGCACTCGAAGAACCTGGTAATTTCAAATTCAAGGCATTAGGTGCCACCAAATTAGACGTTAGCATAAAGAAAATCAGCAATAGAAAAATGATATCCGTTAAGGAAGACATGCTAAATTCGGCGCTAACTTTATTTTTCTTTTTCAATCCCATACGACTCAGTTTATTGTCTAGCTTGTGTCGCTAAAATAGCCTTAACCTTAAGCTTTTTAGCGATATTCATCACTTTAACGACGTTTTCAAATGGGGTTCCTATTTCTGCCGCGATGGTAATGGTCGCGTTATTTTTATTTTCTGCTTTCGCTAATTCTACGGCGACGGCTCTTTCCAATTTTCCAAAAGACATATCCTTACCATTCAAGGAAAAAGTACCGTTCTTTTCAATCGCTACGGCGACCGAAGTAGGTGCAACCGTTTTGGAGTCTGATTCTGGCAAATCAAATGGTTTGATTTGTACAAAATTAGCGGTTAGCATGAAAAAGATCAATAACAGAAAGATGATGTCCGTTAACGAGGACATGCTAAATTCTGCACTGACTTTATTTCTTTTTTTTAAACCCATACTGCTTTATGTATCAGATGAAAGACTTTACTTAAGCTTTTCCAATTTCCTTACTCCTCTTTTGAAGGCTTCACTAGCGTAAGCAGGACAAAGGACAAGCACAAGCGTTCGTTAAGAAGGTTCTTGGAGTAAATCCATAAATTCAACGGTCGTCCGTTCCATCTTAAAAACTACTTTCTCCACGTTGGCGACCAAGACGTTATATCCAACGAAAGCTAAAATACCAATAAATAAGCCCAAAGCAGTTGTAATCAATGCTTGATAGATACCACCGGCGAGTACATCTGGCGTTACATTTTGAGCCGTTGCCATTTCGTAGAATGCTAAGATCATTCCGGTCACTGTTCCGAAGAAACCAATCATCGGTGCGGCTCCGGCAATACTTGCTAAAGAAGATAGGTTTTTCTCTAGTTTAAATAATTCAAGATTTCCTACGTTTTCGATGGCGGCGTCGATATCGCGAAGTGGTTTACCAATTCGTTGTAATCCTTTCTCTACCATTCTAGCCGCGGGAGAATCAGTATTTTGACAAAGCGCTTTTGCGGCTTCAATACTGCCCGACTGAACATTAGATCTAATCTTATTCATAAAATCCTCATCAATCTGTCCTGCACGATTAATGTGTCGGTAACGCTCAATAAAGATGTATAATCCAATCACCGACAATGCGATCAAGATTAATACAATTGCGATACCCAGTGGACCACCATTAATGATTACATCAAAAAAACTTTGAGAAGCTAAACCATCTTCTATATCTGGTTTCTGAAACAATAGAATCATGAATTATTATTTTATTAGTTTATCAGTTTTGTTTTTCTTGCCGGTAAATCAACTGCGTAATCGCGTTGAGCTTTCGAAGTATTTGCATACAACGATAATTATGTGACGCAAATTATCAATTGAAAAACTAAAATTAAAGTTTTTTTAGCGATTTGTGCTTAAGAGCATGTTTTAATTTTCAGGATTGAGGTAAAATTGAGGAAATTTAATTTTGAACAAGGCAAAAAATGCAGGCGATGCAGCAGCATCGGCGAGGCTTTTTAACGAAGTGCAAAACTAAATTTGCCAATTATAACCAATTACTGAAAGTTCAAATATGATCTTAGCATGTTTTAATTTTCAGGATTAAGGTAAAATTGAAGAAATTTAATTTTGAACGAGGCAAAGATTAAAACTATTTTTAAATTAGCTCGTTAAAGATTATAGGAGAATCTTTCTATTTGGAAACAGATATACTCAGGAGGTTTAGGCACCATTAAGCGCATAATAAAAAGCTAAGCCTATTGTAAGCGGCGGCTCAACTCCATTCTACGTGGGGGAAAAATACTTTATCGCTATCAATTTAACTTTCGAAGCTTAATTTTTGCTCCTTTGGGTTCCACTACAAAAAGGAACGAGTACAACACTTTCAAACTAGACTTTTATTTTTACTTTTTTTTTGTAAATTTGTCTGTAGCGAAAATTCGCTAATCTATCTAAAGGGATAGATACTTCGATTTCATAAAATTATTTCATCAACCACTCATAAATTACATATATGGATCAGATGCTCACTTCTGAAAAAACCAATACATCCGAGCACGCTAAGGGTCACCATAGCAGAAGGATTAAAAAAGTCGCCGTTTTAGGTTCTGGCGTAATGGGTTCGGGTATTGCCTGTCATTTTGCCAACATTGGTTTGGACGTTTTGATGCTAGATATTGTTCCTTTTGACCTCAAAGAAGAAGAAAAAGACAATAAGCAAGCTAAAAATAGAATCGTCAATACAGCACTCAACGCTGCGATCAAGTCCAAAATGGCTGCCTTGTACGACAAAAAATTTGCGTCGAGAATTACCACGGGGAACTTTGACGATGATTTTGAAAAGATTAGCGACTGTGATTGGATTATTGAAGTAGTGATCGAACGATTAGATATCAAAAAACAAATCTTCGAAAAAGTTGATCAATACCGTAAAGCAGGTGCTTTAGTTACTTCGAATACCTCGGGGATTCCAATCCATATGATGACCGACGGAAGATCAGCCGATTTTAAAGCACACTTCTGTGGAACACACTTTTTTAATCCACCGAGATACCTTCGGCTCTTCGAAGTCATCCCAACCTCAGATACCAAGCAGGAAGTAATTGACTTCCTGATGTACTATGGTGACGTTTACCTCGGTAAGCAAACCGTACTTTGTAAAGATACCCCCGCTTTTATCGGTAATCGAGTTGGCGTCTACGCAATGGCTAAGATTTATCAGTTAACCACTGAATTAGGACTCAGCATCGGAGAGGTTGATAAATTAACAGGACCTGCGCTGGGAAGACCCAAAACAGGAACCTTCCGGTTGGGCGATTTGGTTGGTCACGATACGGCTGCTAAAGTCATCCAAGGGATCAAAGATAATTGTCCTGACGATGAGCAAGCAGGTGCTTTTGAAATTCCTAAATACTTGCAATTCCTTTTGGATAATAAATTTTTAGGGAATAAAACCAAAAAAGGATTTTATCAGCGTACGCGAGAGAAAGACGAGAAGGGGCGTTCCATTACTTTAGCGCTGAACTTAGAAACACTAGAATACGCTCCAACAACTCCGGTTAAATTGAAAAGTCTTGACGATGCGAAGCAAATCGAAAGTTTGCCAAGAAGAATTAAGTCCTTATTCAACGCGGAAGATAAGGGTGGAGCTTTAGTGCGTCAATCTTTACTGGGTCTTTTTGCTTATGTTTCTAACCGTATTCCAGAAATCTCTGATAATCTCTACAGCATTGATGATGCATTGAAGGCTGGTTTTGCGTGGGAATTAGGGCCTTTCGAATATTGGGATGTCATTGGTATCGAAGAAGGCGTAAAATTAGCGGAAGAAAAAGGAGAAAAAATTGCAGCCTGGGTTAAAGATATGCTCGCAGCAGGACATACTAGTTTCTATAAAGTAACTAATGGTCAAAAGCAATATTACGATATCAATAGCAAGTCTTACCAAGCACTTCCCGGTGGAGACGGTTTCATCGTTTTGGACAATTACCGCGAACAAGCGCCCGTTCATAAAACGACAGAAACTATTTTGCACGATATTGGAGATGGTGTACTTTGTTTAGAATTTACGAGCAAGATGAATACCATTGGAGAAGGTGTACTTCGTGGCATCAACGAATCTATTCAAATTGCCGAAGAAGGCAACTGGCGAGGTTTGGTGATTGGTAACAATGCTACCAACTTTTCGGTAGGAGCAAATATCATGATGATTGCCATGATGGCTTATCAGCAAGAGTTTGATGAGTTGAACATGGCTATTAATTTATTCCAGCAAACGACTATGCGTTGTCGCTATTCCAAAATTCCTGTAGTCGCTGCGACACAAGGTTTTGTTTTTGGTGGCGGTTGCGAAACGATCATGCATTGTGATGCAGCAGTCTGCGCAGCAGAATCCTACATTGGATTGGTAGAAGTTGGCGTTGGACTAATTCCCGGCGGTGGTGGAACCAAAGAATTTGCGCTACGCTTATCCGATTCTTTTTACGAAGGAGATGTACAAATTCCAAAACTCATTGAGCGCTTCAAAACGATTGCGATGGCGAACGTAGCTACTTCTGCTTACGAAGCAATGAACTTAGGCTATTTGAATGAAAAGGATAGCATTGTAGTCAATACGCGTAGAAATATTGCGGAGGCAAAAGCGAAAGTACTAGACTTATCCCCCGATTATACGATGCCAAGTCAGCGCAAAGACATCACCGTACTTGGAAGAACCGGTTTAGGTGCTTTATATACTGCTGCCAATGAGTTGATGTTAGGTCGTTACGCTTCGGAGCATGATATCAAAATTGCGAAGAAAGTTGCCTACGTTTTATGTGGTGGAGATTTGACGGGTGTACAAAAAGTTTCTGAACAATATTTACTGGACATTGAGCGAGAAGCTTTCCTTAGCCTTTGCGGCGAACAAAAAACATTGGAAAGAATTCAGCATATGTTGCAAACGAATAAGCCGTTGAGAAACTAATTAGATACTTTGACGAAGCCGAAAAGTCAACTACAATCGTTCCTTTTCGTGCAAAAAAAAGTATCCTCATTAATCGCGAGTCGAATGAGCTGACAAGCCGCTACACTCGCTTTCAAAATTATAAATCAAATTAAAATGAACGCATATATTGTTAAAGCATATAGAAGTGCCGTCGGAAAAGCGAAGAAAGGTGGTTTTAAAAACTACCGTTCTGACGATCTTGCGGTAGACGTAGTAAAACACCTCATGGAACAAACGCCAGAACTCGATCCGCAACTGATTGACGATGTCATCGTTGGTTGTGCGAATCCGGAAGGCGAACAAGGTTTCCAAATTGGGCGACAAATCTCGTTGAGAGCTTTAGGCAAATCTGTTCCCGGATTTACCGTCAACCGATATTGTGCTTCTGGTCTAGAAACAATCTCCATTGCCGTAGCAAAAGTTATGGCGGGTATGGGAGAATGTTTCGTAGCTGGTGGAACGGAAAGCATGAGTATGATTCCAATGACGGGATACAAGTTAGCGCCGGCGTACGCTGTGGCAAGTACAACGCCGAACTACTTAACGGGTATGGGAACGACTGCCGAGCAAGTTGGCAAAAAGTTTGGAATTACCCGCGATCAAGCGGATGAGTATTCTTACCAATCTCACGTCAAAGCGGCTAATGCCATTGACCAAGGTTATTTCGATGAGCAAATTGTTCCGGTAAAAGTAACAGAAGTTTTTGTTAAAGATGATAAGCGACAAGAGTCGGAGCACATCGTCAAAATGGACGAAGGTGTAAGAAGAAGTACAACGGTGGAAGGACTTGGTAAATTGCGACCAGTATTTGCACAAAATGGTATCGTGACGGCTGGAAACTCTTCACAGACTTCCGACGGTGCTTCTTTCGTTTTGGTAATGAGTGAGCGAATGGTCAAAGCATTAAATCTTACGCCGATTGCACGAATGGTTTCTTGCTCGGTAGCGGGTGTTGATCCTTTGTTTATGGGAATTGGTCCTTGTGCGGCAATTCCTAAAGCCTTAAAACAAGGCGGATTAAAATTAAACGACATCGAGCAAATTGAGTTGAATGAAGCTTTTGCGGTACAGGCACTTTCTGTCATTCAAGAGGCTGGACTGAACCCTGATATCGTCAATGTCAATGGTGGCGCGATTGCATTAGGTCATCCACTGGGTTGTACGGGTGCTAAATTATCTACTCAATTGTTCAACGAAATGCGGCGTAGAAACCAGAAATATGGTATGGTAACGGCTTGCGTCGGTGGTGGACAAGGAATTGCTGGCATTTACGAATTGCTTAACTAAGTCGCACTTTAGCACAAAGCAATTTATGAAGTTGTTTAAAAACTCCAAAAATGTTTACGAATTGATCTTTTTGTCCAACTTTTCAGCTTTTTCATCCTCCGTAGCGCTGCTACGAACTCCTAAAAGAGCTTCAATTTGAACAAAAATCTCTGCTGCTCAACTGCTTTTAGAATTATTAAACAACTTCTATTTTAAAATAAATCAATACTCGAATTTTCCGCTTGGAAGATTCGGGTATTTTTTTTGAAAGCTTTTTTACAAATATTACTCTCGAATTAGCGCATGAGGACCGAAGCGCACCGCCCATTTTTTAATGCTTGGAGGTACATCGTTTTTTTGCTTGGGTTCCGTGGTGAAGTAACGTAGTAGACGGGTAGCGTTGGTGCCATCATCCGCAAGACTGGCTATCCAAATTTTACCTTCGGGTGTATATAGCAGTATGGAAGCATCTAGCTTTTCTCGACCAACTACATTTCCTACCACGGCAACTGCATTCACCGGATCACCCGGTAAAAGTGCTTGCGTATTCCAATGCTGAAAATCGTAGGCGATTTGCTGGTAATACTGCTCCCCTACTAATGCTTTAAAGGTATCGTGTATTTCTTTCGTTTGAAAAATAGCTCCTTTTTGTCCAAAGGATAAGGTAGCTTTCGGTTTCTTAGCTTGTGCCTCATATTGTCCCGACACCTTTGCTTGAACGCCAAAACTACAAGATTGCTTTTGTTCAAGACTTACGTGGTTTGGGTGCTTTTTAAAAATCAGTTCGCAGGCTTTTTCCTTCCCCGCTCCATCCACGACGAAGCTTGCTTCTTGTCCCTGCAAATTAGCGTGCGCCAACAATTCTCCTTTTTCCCCACCACGGTTAAAGTTTATAAAAAAATCAAATCCATTTTTCGTGACATTCCCAATCACGAGCATTCCGTCGTCCCAGATATTGTTGTAGTGCCAAGCCCCCGTCCAAGCTGCTGCATCTGTTGTAGTTCGCTCTTGAAAGTCAAAAGGATGTTCCTTCGTGTCCTTTGCCATTTTCCAAATTCCAGTCAAATGCGCCGGATCACTAATGCTACCCATCAATTTACCTACTTCCTTTCCTTCCGCATTTTCAGCTCGTAAAACGAAGCTTTCGTCTAGATTAATTTCGCCTTTGAGTTTGACCTGCCCTCCCACTTTTGAGTGCTTATAATGACCAAGCAAATTACCTGCGGTATCATTGTACAATAGCAATTCCCATTTTCCTAGTCCCGCTACGGAACCTTCGTAAGCTTTGATAAAATAGTCTGATAACGTGACCACTTTCGAGCGTTGAGTAATGGTGATTGGAGCGGGCGTTTCGTCCGTGGAAATAGTGGGCTGGCTAGGAGATTGGCAAGCGATTAGGCTTGTCAAACAGAGTAAAAACACTAACGATATTTTTGTCATAGGATGCGCTTATTTAAAACTTAAGCCAAAGTTACGGCTTATTTTTTAAAAGCAAAATAGCGCTCTCCGAAGCTTTTTTTAAAGAAATTACAGATTAATACTTACTTTTCCTTTCCGTGGGCATAATATCTACCACATCGACAACAGTCTGATGATCAATTAATTAAACTCGACACAATTGCTTTGAGAATCACATAATTTATCTAATTAAAGCTTATTTCCAGCCAAATTGCCATTAATTTTGAATCAAATACGGAAGAAGTTCTTTAGTAAAATAACTACTTAGCAATACAATAAGAAGTCAAGATATTATTTTGACAATTGTATTCGTATTTTTTTCTGCATCAATCAAAAAATCAAAATTAGTTTAGCATGGCAAAGTTCAAATTGGAATACATCTGGTTAGATGGTTATCAACCTACTCAAAATTTAAGAAGTAAAACGCGGATTGAAAAAGATTTTAGTGGTCAATTAGAAGATTGTCCGATGTGGAATTTCGATGGCAGTTCTACCCAACAAGCGGAAGGAGGATCGTCGGATTGTTTGTTGAAGCCCGTTGCGATTCATCCTGATCCAGATCGTCGCCAAGCTTTTTTAGTGATGTGTGAAGTTTTAAATCCAGACCGAACACCACACGCTTCTAATGGTAGAGCAACCATTAATGATGATGATCAAGATTTTTGGTTTGGTTTTGAGCAAGAGTATTTTCTTTGGGATTTAACGACGAACAAGCCCCTCGGATTTCCAGAAAATGGCTTTCCAAATCCACAAGGACAATATTACTGTTCCGTTGGTGCAGCTAATGCTTTTGGTAGATCAATCGTGGAAGAACATTTAGACATTTGCCTAGAGGCCGATATCAATATTGAAGGCATCAACGCGGAGGTCGCTGCTGGTCAATGGGAGTTTCAAGTTTTTGCGAAAGGTGCAGCGAAAGCGGGCGACCAAACTTGGTTGGCGCGCTACTTACTAGAGCGCACAGCAGAAAAATATGGGGTTGGTATCAACTGGCATTGTAAGCCCGTCGTAGGAGATTGGAATGGTTCTGGGATGCACGCTAATTTCTCTAATGAGACCTTACGAACTTGTGGCAGCAAAGCCGTCTACGAAGAAATTTGTGAAGCATTTGCGCCTTACGTTCAAGAACATATGGAAGTATACGGTGCCGATAATGCAATGCGTTTGACGGGTTTGCACGAGACGCAAGCGATGGATAAATTTAGTTATGGCGTATCGGATCGTGGGGCTTCTATTCGGATTCCCATTGCCACGGTGGAGAACAACTGGAAAGGCTGGTTGGAAGATCGTCGACCCAATTCGGAAGCAGATCCTTACAAGGTAGCAGCGCGAATTATTAAAACGGTTAAGAACGCACTCGTTCCTGCATAAAAAAACTAAAATTGAATTAAAATAATTCATTTAGAATATACCGAGATTATCTAATCATAATCTCAAAAAGAAGCATTTAAAATCAAAAAGTTGTTGTAAAAATTATACTTGGTACAACTTCTTTTCCTTTGGTTAGGGTAATTAAAAAAGCAGCTAAACTCGTGAGGGAGCTTTAGCTGCTTTTCTTTGTTTTAAACATCGGGACAAGTATTTTAAATGTCCTATCCACTCGCTTCCATTCGTAGCATTAGAACTAAGAACCTTTCATTTTAAACCGAACGTTTAGAAATGCTGCTTGTCGCAATGCTTTTTGGACATCGTTGATGGTGCCCATCGTAATATCTTCAGTCATCACTTTAAGTTCGACGATATTATCTACCGCGGCCGGATTTCTCTTTTTGGCAGCTTGCAAGCTATTGCTTAATTCTTCGATAGAAACCAATTTTTGATTAAGCAAAATAGAATCATCCGAAATGACTTTGATGGTAAAAGTATCTCGGTCGTCACTCAAAACGCCACAGCTTTCGAAAGCGATTCCAAATAGGCATAAAACTAAAAATATTGATATTTTAATTTTCATCGTTGGAATTTTTATTTACCAATTTTCAAGTTTTGCGTTTCCGTTTGTCCATCTTTCGTTACACTCACTTCGTAAGTGGCTCGTTTCAGGTAGAACTGTCCATTTTTAGCCGCTTTAATTTTGAGTGCTTTGGCATCTTTCTTTTTGATTTCATTCAAATACTTGGTATAAGCCTTTACCTTATTTTCGTCGAACGAAAGATTGTAGCTAATGTAATTCATCCCTTTTACCGCCTCCTGTTCAAGCGTTTTAAGTACTAATCCCTTTTCTGTTTTGATTTCGATTTTCATTTTTCCTGCGGTCTGTGCATAAACTGGAATTTGCAACTCATACTCGCTCGCTGGACGGTAATTATTCCAACTACTTCCCCAACGGCTGCTGTATCGAATATCCTTCATGGCAAATAGGTGCAATGGCTTCTTCATTAGGTTTTCGTCCATCGCTTGCAAATGCTCAATGTTTGCTACGTAGATTGATCTTCCGTGCGTCCCTACGATTAAGTCTTTTTCTCGGGAATGAACAACTACGTCATGTACGGACACGGAAGGTAAACCTTCTTTCATTTGCATAAAGCTATTCCCTCGATCTAGAGAAACATACAAGCCATGATCAGTTCCCACGTACAATAAATTAGGATTCTCAGGATCTTCGTGAATGACGTTCACGGGTTCATTGGGCAAATCATTACCAATTGCTTTCCAAGTTTTACCATAATTTTCTGAAACGTAGATATACTTATTGAAATCATCCCAACGGTAACCATTCAAACTCGCATAAACGCGAGATTTTTCGTGTGCGGAGGCAAGTACCGTTGTTACCCACATTCTTTCTGGAAGGCCCTGAGTAATTTTTTGCCAACTCACCCCACCGTCTTTACTGACGTGAATGAGTCCATCGTCACTTCCAGCATACAATAAGCCAAAACTCAGTGGCGATTCATTGATCGAAGTCAAGGTGGAATAGGCTACGTCCCCCTTGATTCCTCCAGTTGTTAAGTCTTTAGAAATAGCCTCAAAATCCTCGCCCTGATTAAAGGAACGATGCACTTTATTGGAGCCCATATAAAGAATATCTTGATTGTGGACGGACAGGTGAATGGGAGCTTGCCAATTCCAACGCAAAGGTCGTTCCCCTAATTCGTGCTTCGGCGTGATGTAATCCGTTTGACCGGAGTTTTTATTAATTCTAAAATAATTACCAAATTGATATCCAGTGTAAACCGTATTGTTATCTCGCAAATCTACGGCAATCTGCATCCCATCGCCGCCCATGATGGATTTATAAGGATACTGGCCAGAATTATGCCAAGCGTAGCTCGCTTTGTAGGAACTGGGGCCAACCCAAACGCCATTATCTTGCAAGCCACCGTAAATATTGTAAGGCTTTGCCATGTCCACCGCGACGGCATAAAACTGCCCTACCGCAGGACTGTTACATTTGATCCAAGTCTCGCCGTCATCGTAAGAAATATTAATTCCACCATCATTCCCTAAGATGATGTGCTTATCTCGATTAGGGTTTAACCAAAGTGCGTGATGATCAACGTGTACATTCTCTCGATTGATATCTTTGAAGGTTTTTCCGCCATCGGTAGAGATTAAAATCGGAACGCCCATAAAGATAATTTTGTCGGGATCCATGGGCGAAACTCTAATTTGACCAAAGTAGTATCCGTAGGAATTATAAACATTATCGAGATAGTTTTCGTGGGTTTTCTTCCAAGTTTTCCCTTCGTCGTCGGAGCGATAAATTTCTGCCCCTTTCACTGGTGTGTCAAACAACAGCGAATTAGCATCTTCCAAATATTCAACCAAAGCAAAAGGCGTAATTTTATCGTCCTTTACCATCTTAATAATCTTCTTCTCGGTATATTTTTTAGGAAAATTATTTCCTCGTAGATAAGCTTTAATTTCTTTTTCGTCTAATTTTAAGAAATCAGCTTTTGACATATTCCGCAAATCGTCTTTCGTCAAGCCCTCGTCCGCTTCTTTATCTTTATCGGGTCTACGATCGTAATTATCAAGGATCGCGTAGAGTACCGTTTTCGTTCCTTTTTTATACATCGTCAGACCGATTCTTCCAACGCCTTCACCCGTAGGAAAACCACTTTTTCCTTGTGAAAGCAATTCCCAATTTTCGCCACCATCTAGTGACTTGTAAATGCCAGAACCTTTACCCGCTTCTACGAAATTCCAAGCGCTTCGTTCTCGCTCCCAAGTAGCCGCGTAAAGAATTGCAGGATTACTCGGGTCGATCATTAAATCAATCGCACCTGATTTTTCATTTGCGTACAAAACTTTCTTCCATGTGTTACCTCCGTCGGTCGTTTTGTAAACGCCACGTTCTTCGTTGGGCGAATATAAATGCCCTAATACTGCGACCCAGAGTACATCGGGATTGGTTGGATGGAGTACAATTCTACCGATATGGTGACTTTCTCCGAGCCCTTTGTGCGCCCAAGTTTTACCACCATCGGTACTTTTATACATTCCGACGCCGGCGTAAGAAGATCGACTGGAGTTATTTTCTCCCGTTCCAGCCCAAATAATATTTTTGTCCCAGTTGACGGCAATATCTCCGAGCGTCATCACGATTTCATCCTCAAAAAGCGGTTGAAAGGAAGTTCCGTTATTCTCCGTTTTCCACAAACCTCCCGAAGCGTAAGCAACGTAGAAGTGACTAGGATCTTTTGGAGAAACCGCAATATCCGTTACCCGACCACTAAACACCGTAGGGCCTACGGAGCGAAAAGGAATCTGATCGACGAGTGAATTGGAGCGGAGTTTTTGTCGTTTTTGAAATTCTGCAATCCGATCTGCACTCGCCGTGGCGGGTGGTTGGATTTGCGCTAATAATTGTAGGGTGAAAAATAGGGGAAGCAGGAGCAAAAGTTTTTTCATTGTTGACTAGACTTAGGGAAGTTAGGATTAGAAGTTGGTTAAAAACTCCAAAAAAAATGACAAGTTGATCTTTTTAGGATAAACGTCTATCGTAAACTTAGGAATAATCTAGGAAAATGGGTAAGCGAAAGCGAAGTTTTTATGGAAGAAGTTATTTTAAAATAACTTCCCTTTTTTTTTAAAAAAAAACAGAAGCGTACCGAAATACACTTCTGTTTTATAATAAATCGAATTAGCACAATTTAAACTTAGCTGAAAAATCCAACTACGGTTTTCTTAGGCTTGTGGAACAACCTTCTTCTTTTTCGGCACCTTTTTAAGGTATTCACCGCCTTCCACGTCAATGTTTAGTTTACTCAAATCTTCGTAATTCAGTTTACCTTGCAAACTCAGTAAAACGAAATCATCTTCTCCATTGACTACGATTAGTAGATTCGTAATCGCTTTTTTATTTTCCTTGATGAAAATATTGACTTTTGATTTTCCTTCCTGAATGGTCATCAATTCTTCAAAATCATCTTTTCGAACTTGTTGCAATAGTTGCTTTACATCCGTCTTTTTTACGATGTTTCCATTTTCCATGAACATGACTTTCAATCTAGAAACGTGGCGAAGCGCCTCTTTTGCTTCGTCATCATCCGCATGCTTAGTGGCCAACTTCAATACCCATCCTCCAAGACTGATGTTTGTTACGTTCTTATAGGTTTTGTATTTTTGATAAAAATTATTAATCGCTTTATTTTGTCCAACGCTAAGCATGGGGATACTCAACAAGACTAAGATTATTAACTGTTTCATTTTCATTTGTTTTTAATTGTTCAAAAAATCTACCTAAGCGAAATTAGAGGCATTGTAATCCCTAGGTAGTCAGTTACATCGTAACTACTACGGCGGTATTTTTCCGGTAAAACATTGAGAACGTGCTACGCTAAAATCGCGTAACGATGCGGATAAGATTGAGCTTAGGTATTTGGCATGCTGCTTTAGCTTTTCGTTTTTGGTAACGCTTCGTTTATTTAATTCTTCTCCAATTCTTCGAGGTGTTCTAAGCCATCAAAGTCCATGGAATCTGACAATTTAGACAATTGTTCGAGGTTAATTTTTCCAACAAAACTCATCATGACGAAGCTTTCATCGCCACCGACTAAGAGTAGGAGTTCTTCAATTACATCGTCGTTTTCTTTAATTAGAAATTCTACATCGTCGTCGCCTTTGGATTTTACGGTCATTAAAACTTCGTAGCCCTTCGTATTAATTTTAGCTTTGGCTTCTTCGTAGAACTTGCGGGGCGTTTCTTCCGTCGTCAATATCCGTAATCCTTTCAGGTCTTTTATGGCTTGTTTGACAGCGCGCTCTTCCTCGTCATCGCTATCCTCATCGCTTGCCTTAGCGAAAAGCTTAAACATTCTCGAGCTAATATAAACTACCGTAAAGCGATCGTCGTCTATGTATTGATCGAAATACTGAGAGATAGCGTCTACTTGCGCGGAAGCTTGTCCGGCGAAGCAAAAGAAGGCTATCATAAAAATTGATACATATTTCATATTATTTCTTTTTTTAAAATTTAGATAATGATTGTAACACGTCTAGTTTTATTGATCAAGTAAAACGGCGCGTACCTTTTATTTCAATACTTTGGTTGATTCTTGCACTCGTTGGACACTCTTGACTGCTTTATTTGTTCCTTTATTTAAAGTACTAGAGAGCAAGTAGAGGGCGGCTTTCGTCTGTCGATAAGCTTCTTCTGGACTTTCGGGTTCATATTTGTCTTCCCAGGCTAAGATTTTATTTTCAATTGAATTTGCTTGCTGCAAGTATGTCATTCCCGACCAAAACACCAAGGTGATTGCTGCTGCTTTGAGCAAATTAATGACCAAACTTCGGCGCGTCAAGCTTCGGCGTTGCGGTTTGATTTTTGCTAAGACATTCGCTTCAACTTCCTTTGTTAAACTGATCGATTTTTCTTGCTGTAAAAACTGAAAATAAGCTTGCTCTTCTTGCCAAATGGCGGGCAATTCGGGCTGCGCGAAGAAGGTTTTGAGAGCTTGTTCTTCCGCCAAACTCGTTTCTCCTTCCCAGTATTTTTCCAACAATACTTTGATTTGATCCTGATTATAATCCATAAGATTCTGTATTTATGAGTTGGGCTCTAATTTTTTTTCTAGCTCTAAAAAGGTTTGTTTTTACTTGGTCCATCGAGATTTCTAGGGCAACGGCAATTTCTTGGTAACTCATCTCCTCGATGTCTCTCAACTGGATGATCATTTGTTGCTTTTCGGGTAATTCGGCGATTAAAGTCCTGATCTGTGCAACCGTATCTTTTGCTTGTAGTAACTCTTCGGGCGTAGAAGCTTTGCTCGTCAATTCGTAACTTTCTGGTAACATCCCTACCCGATTGTGTTTCGACCGCAATTTATCAATGGATAGGTTTTTGGTTAGTTTCATACACCAAGCTTCTACGTTTTGATACTGCGCCATTTCCTGATGCTTAGACCAAATCTTAATCAAAACCTCCTGCACCACATCTTCTGCTTCGGCTACGTTGCCGACGATACGCAAAGAAAACCGATACAGTTTATCTTTAATGGGTAATATTCGTTTTGTAAAATCCTTTAAGCTCATATCACTTCCATGACGATTGAAATCTTCACAATGTTACAGCGAGATTTAATTTTTTGTTAAAAAAATATTAAGCCAATCGCGAACAAATTCACAATTGACTGATTGTCAATATTTTATTTTAAAAACAAAAATATTAAATTTCATTAAAAAAAAGGAAAAGAAAAGATGGATAACGAGAAAATGCTGCCGAAAGGTGAAAGCCATTATGAGAAAATGAGTTCTAAGTGTTTCATTTCGTCAGCAGAAAGCGGAATAAAAAGCTTACTAAACTTCCAAATAAAATCATTTAGCACCGAAAATGCAATGACTTAGTAACTTGGAGGTAATCGCAGCATTTAGATGGAAAGCGTATCTTTTACTGATCTTGGTAAAAACTTTTATGCTACTTATTCTGAAAGGGAAGGTGTTATTTGTTCGATGCGTTCAGCCCCGATGGCAGCGCGGGTTGATTTTTGCGTGGCAGCTTGGCACGCAACGCGGGCGACCAATAGGCTAAACCTAAAAATAGTGCCTCCCGTCGGATTCGTATCAATTTCAAAATCTCCTTGATACTGTTGTACGATACGTTTACAAATGGCCAATCCAATCCCAGTACCTTCGTATTGATCTTGATTGTGTAAGCGTTTGAACATCTCAAAAACCTTTTCGCGATAAGCCGGTTCGATCCCAATGCCATTATCAATGACTTCGAATTGGTGGTATACGCCGCAGCTTTGATACTTGATCTGGATCAGCGGTTCTGGAGATTCGTTGTACTTAATTCCATTTTCCATGAGATTTTGGAACAGTTGCAACATTCGAGTAGCATCTGCCATAATGATCGGCATTTCATCCGCCACAATGCGAATTTTTTGATCCTCGGTGGTATCGGGAATCAGTTGATCTTTGATGGCTACGAGTAACTGATTGAGATTGACCTCACTTTCAGTCAATTTCCGATTTTTAGTTTTTGAAAACTCAAGAATATCTTCAATGAGATGATTCATGTGCTCCGCATTACTAGCAACAATATCCAAATATTCTCGACCATCTTTGGTCAAACTATGCTGATGTCTACGCAGGAATAAGTTTAGGAAAGAAATGATATTTCTAAGTGGGCTTTTCAAATCGTGCGAGGCGATGTAGGCAAATCGTTCCAACTCTTCGTTGGTATCCAAAAGCTTTACATTACTTTTGAGTAACTTCTTATTCATCTGTTTGTAAATCCGCTTAAAGGATCTTACAACTGCCAGAAATAATAATAAGACAAGCGTAAAGTTGATTAGAAAAAAGTACGGCGTCAACTCATTATTCAATTGCCCCGGTAACTTATAATCCAAAATGGTAGCTAATCCTACGAATCCTACTACCACAAAGATTAAAATCGTCCAAATCTTTGCGCTCTTATTCGGCATATAAAAATAAGCAATTGGAGGAATCGTTAACAACCAAATGATGAATGGCGACTCAATCCCGCCCGTAGCCATGGACAACCAAGTAAAGACAATTAAGCTACAAATCGCAAAGAAATGACCACAAACCCTTAAATTTTTATAGAACCGCATTAATCCCAAGAAGATCATCGCGTTGACCAGCGCAAAAATGGAAATGTAACAGCCTTGATGAAAATTGGTATAATAAAAGACTGGAAATAAAAAAAGACTACACAAGATAATCATTACATCAATCTGTACAATTAACCTTGCACTAGCGAGCAAAGACTTATCTTGCTCGAACTCTTTAGGAATAAAATTGGATGTAATAAATTTCATAAAATTGAATAGCTTCAATTTTTCAAGACAAAAATTATACCTTAAATTTCCAAATGGCTTAAAAACTAGTGCGTAAGTAGGATTGATATCTATAAATTTTTGAGTAGTTTGGCTTTCAATAAATCTTAACGAATTGTTAAAGCAGGATTGATTTGTTAAAGAACAGTTTTTTAAAGTTATAATCTTTTTAAATTAAAGTCGTTCTAAGAAAAGCTGTTTATATTTGTTGGAAGTTGTTTATTGATAAGAATTAATAAGATTAGTGGATTTGTGAAACAAATAGATAGATTACTTACTTCTGTTTTTATTGGCCCTTTTATCGTCACGTTCTTCATTGCATTGTTTGTATTGATCATGCAATTCCTGTGGACGTATATCGACGATATTATTGGAAAAGGCATCGATTTGTTTGTGATGATCGAATTGATTTCCTATTTATCCATCTCCTTATTTTCTACTGCGCTCCCCATTGCCGTTTTAATCTCTTCTGTGATGGTCATGGGAAACATGGCGGAGAAGTACGAACTTGCTAGTTTCAAATCAGCGGGGGTTTCTTTGATAAGAATCATGTTGCCGTTGATGTTTCTTTGTTTTGGAATTGCCATTTTTTCCTTCTTTTGTGGTAATAATCTAGCGCCCGTTGCCAATCTGAAATTCAAATCTAGACTCTACGATATTCGCAAGCAAAAACCTACGCTCAACTTGGAGGAAGGTGTTTTCAATGATGACTTTACCGGATTTGTGATTCATATTGGTAAAAAAGGAAAAGACGGACGCTCTATAAAAGATGTATTAATTTACGATCATTCGGCTAATAGTAAAGGTAAAACTAGTCAAATCATTGCCAAAGAAGGCGAAATGTTCTTGACGGAAGACCGGCAATACTTCGTTATGAATCTGTACAATGGCACACAATATCAAGAAACGCAACCTTCTGGTTCGGGGAAAAATAGAGAGACTTCTCCTTTTATGCGAACCACATTCAAGGAATGGAATAAAGTCTTTGACTTGAGCCAATTTGACCTCAACCGTACAAACGAAGATCTTTTTCGGACGCACCAATCCATGCTTACGGTCAGTCAATTGGTGACTGCAATTGATTCGATTGAACAGAAAATAGACGATCGCAATACTGATTTGTACAAACAAATCAGTCGGTATATCTTTTTATTAAAAGAAGATGATGTCACCGACCAAACGCAAGAAAATTCGAAAGAACTAGCAGCACTTTTTGAAACAACACAGCAGGATAGTGCCGAAGCTAGAGCCGAACGGAAATTGGCCAGTCAAAAAGATCAGCCTCAATCTACGAAAGAGACCGTAAAGGCGAATGAAGCAATAGAGGAAATAGAAGAAGATCCCGAGGGAAACGAAGAAAATCAGGAAAACGAAGCACCTGAGCAAGCACCGCTTGACAAGGATCCTGACACTGTGCCCAAAACCCCTAAACGAACCGTAAAAGAATTACGTAAATCCAGTAACTATACGGGCTTATCTATTCAACCGCTCGTACAGCACTTTCATCCGGATAGTACTTATACTAGTATTCTAGCTAGTTTTCCGAAAGATAAACGAATAAAAGTATTAAGAACGAGTAAAGGCTACGTTAGAAATGTGCACAGTCAAATTGTTTCTACGGCGTCTTATATGGATCGTACCCGCGAAAACTTGGTAAAGCATATCTATCAAATGCATTCTAAGTTTAGCATGGCGCTCATTTGTTTCATTTTCTTATTTTTAGGTGCCCCAATGGGAGCGATCGTACGGAAAGGAGGGTTTGGATATCCTATTCTCATTGCCATTTTATTTTTCATGCTATTTATTGTGCTTTCAATGTTTTGTAAAAAATTGGCAGAGAGTTTCACTATTTCTGCAGAATTGGCCGCTTGGATCCCTTGCGGAGTTTTATTTCCAATCGGTATTTATCTAACCGTAATGGCGATGAATGATTCGAAGATTATAAATATGGACCGATATACTGCTTTTTTCAAGAAAGTATTTAAAACGGCTACTACCGAAAAATCATAATTTAGCTCAGGAGCTTATGTACTCCATTATTAGAACAATTCTGCTACCACATGATCCAAATTATTAAAGATAATAAGATTTACTTCTCCGGTTTTTTACTATTCCTCCTTGTTGCTACCATCATTTTGCTGAATACTGATACAGGAGCAGTTATTGTCTTTTTTAGTAAACATCGTAGTCCGGCGGGAGATTTATTTTTTAAATATTTCACCAAGTTGGGAGAAGAATGGGCTTATATTAGTTGTTTAGCTTTCTTTTTGCTCCGAAGGATTCGCGAAGGATTATTAATTTTGGTTGTCGTCGTCTTTGTATTTACCCTGAGTTTTTCCCTCAAATCAATTTTTCTACAGGATCGTCCGCATACCTTTTTCAGCAAGCAGCTGAAAGCAAAAAGTAACATTTACCAATTAAAGAGTTTGGATGACCTTAAATTTATCGAAGGGGTAGTTGCACATACAGGGCAGACGAGTTTTCCTTCTGGACATACCCTTTCTGGCTTTGCGCTTTTTGGTTTAGTTGCCCTAATGGTTAGCAAAAAACGCGGTGTTGCTTTGTTTTGGCTGAGTCTTGCTATTCTCGTTGGGCTTTCCCGTATTTATTTGGTGCAGCATTTTCTTAAGGATATTTATCTAGGTTCAATCATTGGAACGCTACTCGCAGTTTTAGTCTATTACGTACAGGAACGCCTTCCTTACCGACCAGATCGTTGGTATGATCAGCCGATTTATAAATTGCGTAAAAGCCCTCAGCCGAAACAAGCTTAACCGTTTTCCCCAAACAACACGGTGCATTAAGTATGAACGAAGTCCTTGACAAGCTGAATTTAGCCTAGCAAATGATATTCGTAAAGCAGGATCAGCGCCACTGATTCGTCAAGTATTGTATTTGCCATAAGCACGTTGCGTTCAACTAAATGTCCTTTCTCCTCCTCCTTACCTTGGGAAAGGAAACCAATCATATCATTTCCAAAAAACTTTGATGGAATCTGATTACGAATGCTTTTGTAAAGTTTTTGACAAGAACAATCATAACGCGGTATTGTTCGATACAAATCACAACTTTCCCAAATGATATTCGTAAAAATGTTTATATTTGACGCTAATATTTAGCCAATTAGTATAATAATATACTCTTTTCATCAAAAAAATTGATAATGAGACAATTTTTACTTGTTTTTCTACTTTTAGGAATCGGTATCACTGCTTTTGCCCAACCCTCCAATGATGACTGTTTAGGTCTAATCGATTTGGGAGTAGCTCCGATCTGCGATTCTACTAATGTTTACTCCAACGTAGGTGCAACACCGAGTAACGTCGCACCACCTCCGAGTCCGTGCTTCGAAGGAGATGTTGCCCTCACAGATGTTTGGTTTTCTTTTATCGCGAGCGATACCATTATTGATTATACCTTAACCGTTTCTGGTATTACGGATGGTATGGGTTCTGATCCGATGACTCAACCTCAAATTGCTATTTATCGAGGAGACTGCGGTATTGATCCATTCACGGGGGATACCATTATCGATCTTGCTTATTTTGATGTCTGTGGCTCTGCCGAACTTGGCGAAGATGTTATTGAAGTAGATGCTTTAGGATTGACTCCTGGTGCTCAATATTTCATTCGAATTTCAGATTATTCTCAAACGCTTACGCCTGAATGGGGAAGCTTTATTGTCTGCATTATCGAAAAAGAACCAATTAGTACTATTAGTGATGGCGGATCAACCGCTTGTACTGGGATACTGACCGATACGGGTGGAGAGAATGGCGATTACGAAAATGACGAAGATAATGTTTTCTCGATCTGCCCGCCCGCACCGAGTAACGGTTGCGTCACCTTCAATTTACAATATTACAATATAGAAAATCAAGATGCGATCATCTTTTATGATGGTCCAGATACCAATAGTCCCATCATTACGGATATTAGTGGCGCTTCCGGTTCGTCGAGTAACGGAGATACCGATGGTGGTGTTTGTTATTCCGTGCAAGCTTCAAACGGTTGTTTGACCATTGAGTTTAACTCAGATGGTACGGGCGTACAAGAAGGCTTCCTTGGTTCGTGGGAATGTTCCATTGAACCTTGTCAAGCACCACAATCCATTACGGTAGATCCTACCGCTACTGAAACGCAGATTATTGCGAGTCTTTCTACGCCACAAGTAAGTGTAACGATTGACACTATTATCTGTGCAGATGGCTCGATTGGAACTTTTCTTTCTCCCAATAATGAGTTAGGCCTTGAAAAAGGAATCATTATGACGAGCGGTTTGGCCGCTGATGCGGTAGCGAGTAACTTTAATGCGAGTACCGCAGTTGGTCCTTTTGCGCTTGACGATGGTGATCGTGACTTAGAAATCTTAGCGGTGCTCAACGGAGAAACCGGAATTGATACCGTTTCGAATGATGCTTGTATCGTTGAATTAGATGTATTTGCCGCAACGAATGAATTGAGTTTTGAATATATTTTTGGGTCAGAAGAATACCCTGAATTTGTGGATGATTTTAATGATATCTTCGCTTTCTTCATTTCAGGACCGGGTGTTGTCGGTATACCAGAATTAAACAATCAGAAAAATATTGCTGCCCTTCCTACTACTACGACGGGAAGTACTACGGTAGAAATTAATAACGTCAACGCCGTTGACAACTGGGAATACTACCGAGATAATCCGAATGAGCAAATCCAAGTGTATGATGGACTGACTTCTGATTTCTTAGCGAGTAAGAAGAGTCTTACTGCGAGAGAAACGGTAATTCCTTGTAATTCTTACCATCTTAAACTATCCATTTCGGATAGAGGAGATTCTTCTTGGGATTCCGGTGTATTTATTTCTGACTTAAAAGGAGGTACTCCAAATCTTGCCGTTGAATTTGCTTCTGGTATTGATTACCTCGTAGAAGGTTGTACAACTTTACCCGATGAATTGATTATCTCTTTATCTAATCCTTTAGAAGATACTATTTCTTATATCGTTGAAATTGGTGGTACGGCCACGCAAGATGTTGATTATACGATGACGGTTCCTACCGTAATTACTTTCCTTCCTGGTCAAACGGAATTAACTTTCCCAATCACACCGATTGATGATATGATTTCGGAAGGTACCGAAACGATTGAAATTTCTTTGACAAACAACTTTGGTTGTGGTGATGTAGTTTATACTACGATTGTAATTGAATTGAGAGACGATCCTGAAGTACAAATTTTATTAGGACAAGATACGGTACTCGTCTGCCAAGACAGTAGTATCCTATTGGAAGCGAGTGGAATGTCTACCTACTTTTGGGAACCTGTTGGTATTTTTGATAATGCAAGTAGTGCTACCCCAACGGCAACTCCAACGGAAAGCCAATGGGTTTACGTAACGGGTAATGTCAACTTTTGTGTAGATGTTGATTCTGTTTATTTACAATTAATTGATCCTCAGATTACCGCTACGGCTTTAGATAGTACGAATATATGTCTCGGGGATGCCGTTCCACTGAGTTCAACAAATAATGCCAATGATCAAAATCTGATGTGGACGCCTGCATTAGGTTTGGACGATCCTAATATCGCTGATCCCGTAGCTACGCCGGGGGAAAGTACAACTTACGTAGCGAGTATAAATATCGCGGGTTGTATTGCTACAGATACGGTAGTGGTCAATGTAGATACTTTATTCTTCCCTACCCTAACTTTTGCCGATACTACAATTTGTCAAGGTTATCCAGTACAATTAGCGAATGAAATCACTTCTACCACCGATTACAGTTGGACACCAACTAGTTGGTTAGATGATCCAACGCTTTCTGGTCCTACGGCAACTCCGGAAGCAAACACAACTTATACCCTAATTGGAACGAGTGCGAATGGCTATTGTGCCGATACGGCTAGTTTAAACGTTGTCGTCATTCCCGCCGATGTTGATATTACAAATGATGATTATATCGAACTTTGCTTAGGAGATACTTTAGACTTAACGGCTAATACGAGTACCATGGGTATTGGTTTTGAATGGACCAAAGACCTTGCGACCTTAGATAGTGCTACGGATACGATTGTAACGGCGAGACCAATTACTTCTACTTGGTACGTCGCGCAAGTTGTGATTGGTGCTTGTACTGTTTTTGACTCCGTTTTTGTACAAGTTGATTCTTTACCGGTCGACTTGACTATTTCTCCGATGGATACCATGGTTTGTCAAGGAGAATTAGTTTTACTACAAACCCCCGTATACGAACCTACTCTTTATCCAAACATTGTTTTCGATTGGTCACCAGAAGGTAATTTTGAAAGTCCAGACTCTTTACTCAATTTAGTTGTAAGAGGAATGATTACCACTACGTTCCAGCGAATTACGGTAAACGGTGGATGTAGAGATACGGCAATGGCTACCGTCAACGTGACCCCCGTCAATGAACTGGTCGTCACGCCGATGAATCCGACGATTTGTTTTGGAGATTCAATTACCCTAATTGCTTCCTCTCCTGGCGTAACAGATTTCACGTGGACGCCAGATGATGGAACCTTGACTTGTACGGATTGTACTAATCCAACGGTATTTCCGTCTGGAACTACGAACTATATGGTAGAGGCGCAGAATGATGGTTGTCCCATCTTTGGCGGAACGACCGTCAACGTCGTTTATCCACCAGCATTCAACTTAGTAGATGATCAGACGATCTGTTTGAATGAATCTATTGTCCTCAACCAATTTGTTGACCCGAATCCAAATACAACTTACAGCTGGACTTCTTTACCCGCTGGCTTTAGCTCTACTGCTGCACAACCAAGTGTGTCTCCGACGGAAACGACCACTTATATTTTAACGGCAAGTAACCCTGAGTGTGGTGAGGTAGAAGCACAAGTAACGATTGAAGTAGTAACCACGCCTAGCTTAACGGTACCAGATGACGTTACCATTTGTTTAGGAGAAACCGTGAGTTTATCTGCGACAACTAGCCAAAACAATCCAACGATTGAATGGTTGCCTGGTCCAAATGAACCAACCATTGAAGTTGCGCCACAAACGACGACGACTTACATTGCTGTTTATACTTACTCTTGTGGTAGTTTAACGGATTCAGTCAAAGTAACCGTTTTACCACGAGTAGACATTACGGGTATCGACATTACTCCCAATACGACGGAAGTAGAATTAGGTGATCAACTTACGCTACAAGCTATTCTTGACCCAGTTGATACGCCAAACCTTACGTTTACTTGGACGGATAATCAGGAACAAAGCTACACGGGTAATCCAATTGTATCTACACCACAGAACCTAACGGATCAACCAACCAACGTTTGTTACATTGCCACGGCGGTTAATGATTTTGGTTGCGATGATACTTTTGAAGTTTGCCTTGATGTTTATCCTCCACAAGTACTTATCGCAGATGCCTTTACCCCGAATGGTGATGGTACGAATGATTACTTTAACTTAATCGTTAAGCGAGGAAATGTGGTAATTGATAAAATGCAAATTTTCAATCGGTGGGGACAACTACTCTACGATAACGAAGATCCGAACCAAGGTTGGGATGGTACTTTTAATGGCACACTACAACCTTCTGACGTTTACATCTACATCGTAGAAATCACGCAAGGTATCAATGAGAAGAAATTGATTAAAGGAGATGTTAGTTTAATCCGATAAAACGAATTATAATTCTAATTATTAAAGGCCGATTTGGAGAAATTCAAATTGGCTTTTTTTATGGTTTTCTGAGTGTGGAAGTGCCTAGCCCTTGTATGGCTGTAGAATAAACGCTATTTTTGTGAGCAAACTGGTTTCAAACTAACCCTTCAAATAAATATTTTAGGAAGAGTCTGTTACTTGAAAATCAATATTTGCCTTTGATGCTCCCCCCAATCAAAGTGAGAAGTTACTAAAATAGCTTCTATGTATTAAAGTTTTATTCCCTCAAATCAATCATCGTTTTTTAATTTGGATAAGGCTTAAAGCGCTGTTATTCCTTACGAAATCAAAGCTATTACCATGAATTTTTCTAAAAATATACTTTTCTGGAGTTGTAGTCTCCTCTTGCTTTTAACGGCTTGCAAAAAAGAAGCAGAAAAAGAAATACGCTATGATCAGGGTATCCTCGTCGCGAATCGCGGGTTACAAAATAGCGGCGAAGGAAGTCTTAGTTACTACGATCCTGAAACGACCGAAGTCAGTCAAAACGTTTTCCAAAGTCAGAACGAAGGGGAAAAACTAGCGAATATTCAGTCTATGTACGTACAAGGTGGGAAGGTTTATATTGTGGAAAGCCTTACTGGAAAAGTAAAGATCTTGGATCAAGAGACGCTTAGCCTTACCACAACAATCGAAGGTTTTGAAAGACCACGCCATTTTATCAAAGTGGGCAACAATAAGGCTTACGTTAGTCAATGGGGCGCTGATGGTTTTAGTGGAAGTATAAAAGTCGTTAACCTTTTGGATAATACCATTGTCAAAACAATTCCCTTGAATGGTCCAGCAGAAATGTTGGTCGTTGGTGCTACCGTTTACGCGACTGTTTCGGGTGGTTTTGGGACGGATTATGAAGTGGCTAAAATCTCTGTTTCTAACGATGCGGTGATTCAGACGATTACGGGAGTTGGTGAAAAGCCTTTTCATATTAGCGCAGATAAAAATAATGCGATTTGGGTTTTGTGTAGTGGTTTTCAAAGTAATATGCCCAATGAAAATCGCCCTGGGCAATTAACCAAAATTGTTAATGATCAAATTGTACAATCTTTTGAATTGAGCTTTCAGTTTGGTCCGGGAAGCTTAATCATCAATAAAGCTAAGGATAAACTATATTATCGTAAAGATCAAAATATTTTTGCGCAGGATATTAGTAAAACCACCTTGAATTTGGCACCGTTTGTCAGTCGAGATTTCATCAACTTGGGCATTGATCCGAGCAATGATCAATTAATTGGACTAGATGCAGGCAGCCAGTTTTCACCGGGAAAAGTATTTTTGTTAGACAAAAATGGAATCAGCCAGCATTCTTTTGACGTTGGCATTGTGCCCATCAGTGTATGGGCGGAATAATGAGCGTACTACATTCCGTCGAGCAAGCTGCCCAATTCTTCTTCGGTATTGCGTAGCTTGGTCCGACAAAACTGAATGAGTTCATTCGCTTCTTTCACTTTCGTGGAAAGTGAATCCAAACTCAGCTCATCCTCTTGCAATTGTTGGACAATAAGTTGCAATTCCTGCATGGAAGATTCGTAAGTATGCTTTGTTTTTTTTGCCATAATAATAAATTGAAGAATTAAGTAGATTTTTTGACAATACTTTTCAGGGTTGCTTTTTCAAAATGCGTCGTAATCTCAGTACCATCTGCTACCCTTTCCGGGTTTTTAATAATGATTCCATCTTGAGTCGTCAAAGAATATCCTCGTTGTAAAGTTGCCTGCGGATCTAAGATTCTCAACTGATTATCCACCCCCTTTACTTGTTGCTGTTTGAGTTTCAAGAAATTACGAACCGAAGGAATCAATTCCTTTTCTTTGTAGGCGAGCGCTTGTGTTTTTTTTGCCAATTGCCCTTGTGACAATAGCTGTATCTTTTGAGTTATTGATCTTAAGTGAAATGTTGCGCCACTAATTTTTTCTGCGGCCAACTGACCAATTACTTTCCCGTACTGCAAGAGTTGTGCTTCGTAATGTAAATTCCAATCAATCAGATAACTGGCGACGGCGGTCGGCGTTTTTAAGCTCGTATGGGCTACTAAATCCATCACCGTATCATCTACGTCATGCCCGATACCCGTCAAGACAGGCAATTTCATATGAGCGACCATTTTACACAAATCAAAATCATCGAAAGCCATCAAGTCCAACTTCGCGCCGCCTCCCCTAATGATCACGACGGCATCGTAATATTCCGCCATTCCATTAATCTTTTTTAGTTGCAACAACATTTCTTCCGGTGCAAAAACACCTTGTACGGCGGCTGAAAATAAATTAAGTTTGAAATGAAAGCCCCATTCATTTTGCTGCAACTGACTTTTGAAATCTTGGTAACCCGCAGCACGGTGCGAACTGATAACGGCGATGTTCTGTAACACGGGTGCCAAACCCAAGGCCGCATTTTTACCCAATAAATCGAGCGCCTCTAGCTGTTGAACGGTGTCTCTCCGTTGTAGCGCTAATTTTCCTAGCGAATAAGAAAGATCAATTTCCTCGACAACCAGTTTTAAGCCATAGCGTTCGTGAAAATCCACCCTAAATTTTGCTAGGATCGCCATTCCATCTTGCAGAATGGTTTCCAACTCCTTGCCTAGATTTGCTCTTAAACTATAGTATTTTTTTTGCCAAATAATGGCAGCCGTACGCGCAATGATTTCCTCTCCCGTTTCCGATTTTTGAATAAGTTCGAGGTAATAATTTCCTTTAGACAAATTAATCTGAGCAATCTCGCAACTGATCCAAATCGGATCCGCTAGATTGAGCATCAAGGTGCGGCGGATAAACTCGTTTAATTCAAATAAAGAATAGGATTTCAAAATGGAGGGAAGATTTAGTAAGATTCGTTTAAAATATAAAACTCAAGCTACCCGCGAACGTTGTGAAGTGCTTGGAAAACTTTTAAAAAGATACAAAGATGGGCTACTGAAACCAGTAACCCATCTTAAAATTTTAATATCTTGATATTGAATAGACTTTATGCTTTTGCCAATACCTTGGTTACTAAATCAGCAGCTTCTTGCAACAACGTTGCAGAATGCACTTCCAAGCCAGATTCATCGATAATTTTCTTAGCGATATCAGCATTCGTTCCTTGCAAACGTACGATGATTGGAACGTTGATGTTCCCTAAGTTTTTGTACGCATCTACGACTCCTTGTGCTACTCGATCACAACGTACAATACCACCAAAGATGTTGATTAAAATTGCTTTAACCTTTTTATCTTTCAAAATGATTCTAAATGCTTTCTCTACTCTTTCAGCGTTGGCCGTTCCGCCTACGTCCAAAAAGTTAGCAGGCTCCCCACCGGATAATTTGATGATATCCATCGTCGCCATTGCCAGTCCCGCACCATTTACCATACAACCTACATTACCATCTAAGTTAACGTAGTTTAATTCGAATGCTTTTGCCTCTACTTCCGTTGGATCTTCTTCGTCCGTATCTCTTAGTGCGGCTAAATCTGGGTGACGGAATAAAGCGTTATCATCCAATGCAACTTTACAATCTACTGCTAAGATACGATCATCGCCCGTTTTGAGACAAGGATTGATTTCAAACATAGAAGCGTCAGAACCTACAAATGCTTTGTACAAAGAAGCAATAAATTTAGTCATTCCTTTGAATGCGACACCACTTAGACCTAAGTTGAAAGCAATCTTTCTAGTTTGGAAACCTTGTAAGCCCAAGGTAGGATCAATATATTCTTTATGTACCAATTCTGGTGTTTCTTCGGCGACGGTTTCGATGTCCATTCCACCTTCGGTAGAATATACGATTACGTTACGTTTAGTTTCTCGATCCATGAGGACAGAGACATAGTATTCTTTACAAGCATCGAAGTCAGGAGCATATACATCTTCTGCGACAATTATTTTACGAACTAATTTTCCAGGACCATCAACCCCACCTGGCGTTTGTGGCGTCTTCAGCATCATTCCCAAGATATTTCTTGCGTTTTCTTCTACTTCTGCTCTTGTTTTCGACAATTTTACTCCACCTCCTTTTCCTCGACCACCGGCATGAATCTGAGCTTTGACAACAGCCATCTCAGTTCCCGTATCCGCCTGTAGTTTGTCAAAAGCAGCAAGTGCTTCTTCAACGGTATGAGCAAGGATACCTTCTTGAATTGCTACACCGTAGCTTTTTAATAATGCTTTACCTTGATATTCATGTAAATTCATAATGTATTAATTTCTTCGCTGATTGTTGGCTTTAGAATTTGAAGTGCTTTGAGGACTTACTTATCTAAATAATTTGATCGCCAAATATGATTAAATCTTATTATTCAAATTTGCCACAAAAATAAGGTTTTTTTACTTGAAAACAAAAGTGCAGGTCGATTGATTCACGGGGAAATAAGCTACAGGGGAGAAAAAATGATTTTAAATGACAAAATTAACTCTGCTCAGCGATTCCAAAAAAAATCGGTGACCAAATTCTTAATGAAATTGCCCACCGATTTCCTTTCTTCCAGAAGAAGATTAGCCTAAGTGATTGTACGCTTCATTTGAGCCCACGTAGGATATTATTATTTTAAACTTCAATCACTAACGCCAGCGGCTACTCCTTGGGAGGTCTCATTTTTCGCCAATAAAATACCTCCGCTAGAATCGCTGAGCTCACTGCCGCAAAGAGCAATAGCCAAACATTAACGCCACCATAAGCGTATCCTACATAAATCACTAAGGCAATTATCCCTATGCGAACAATAAATGGTAATTTATTCATCATCATCTGGTTTTAGAAGCTTGAGATTGATCAATAAAACTAATATTAGATAAAACGACTTTAAAGAACTGGTAACCTAACATAGACTTCCTTATTTTCATCAAAGTGATAATTACTTAGCTTGTTCAGCTAAAAATATATTTTTTTAAGAAAAAATACAGTCCATTTTACCAATTAAAAAATGCCTTAACCGGAGCGGAAGCTCAAGTTAAGGCAACGAAGTTATTTCCAGATAACGCTTATGATCATTTAAAAACAACTTCAATTACTAATTTGTTAAAGATTTGTTTGGGCTAGTTTAAAACCCCAACCAACCCGCAATTTTTCCAGCTACTCCCGTAGACGCACCTGCTCCTGCTGCTACGGCAGCGTATCCCGTAGCTTTCCAACTAAAACCATCACCAACCGTGACCGAACCAAAAGCTCCCGCAGCCGCACCATAAATTGCACCTCCTGCGTCAAGACCTACCCAAGGGGGTAAACGTAACAAAGAAGCATTAGGATGATCCAACCACCAATCTACCGAAGAAAGGCTGATGGATAAAACAATTAATGAAAATCTACCGTGATCATCACATTTCGTATATCCTTGAGCGACCCATTGATCTTTTAAAGCAACCAATTGTTCCTTAAGACCTTCCGCATCAATGATACCATCACGATTATCCAATACTAAATCTAGTATATCATCAATAATTCCTTCCTCGAAATCGTCAATTACATCGTAGGTTGTATTTAGTTTTTCGATAACTTGGTACAAATCATGATTGGGAATAATATCTGTTTCTACGTAAATTCGATTGTAAGCCGTTTGTTGACCAACCAATTCCTTGAATTTTTCTATTTC
>CALFBG010000065.1 GCA_937951685.1 uncultured Saprospiraceae bacterium
ACAAGAAGATGCTTGCAAAAAACGGGTTCAAGTAAAGAAGATACTTTTAACAACAGTATTAAATACACGGTGTAACAAATAATACTTCATATTACAAAGCACTAAAAGCCTTCCAATACAATTTTTCCTTTTGCTTTGTGAGATTCTAATAAAGCGTGTGCTTTTCTTAAGTTTTCCGCATTGATTTTACCGAAGTGTGCACCAACGGTCGTTTGGATAATTCCTTCATCAATCAAATCTGCGGTAGCATTTAAAATATTATGCTGCTCAATCATATCCTCGGTTTGAAACATCGAGCGCGTAAACATCAACTCGATATGTGTAGATACCGCTTTTGTCTTAAATGGCATCACGTTGAGTACTTTGGGATCATCAATAAAACCAAATTTACCTTGCGGTTGAATAATTTTTACGATTTCGTCGATATGTTGCTCCGTAGCGTTCAGGCTAACTACATAGTTGGGGCCTTCGAGTGCGTACTTGGCAAATTCTTCGCTTAGTTTATTGCGGTGGTTTACGACTTGGTCAACGCCTAAAGCTGCGAGCCAAGTCGTTGTTTCTGGTCGAGACGCCGTACCGATTACTTTGAGTTTGGTGCGTTTTTTGGCGAGTTGCACCAAAACCGAACCAACGCCACCCGCCGCACCAATCACCAAGATAGATTTATCGTCATTTTCCCGGTCTACTTCCATTCGATCAAAAAGCATTTCCCAAGCGGTAAGCGTCGTCAAAGGTAAAGCGGCGGCTTCTCCAAAGCTTAAGCTTTTAGGCTTACGTCCAACGATCCGCTCATCTACCAACTGAAACTCCGCATTACTCCCCGAGCGCGTCAAGTCTCCCGCGTACCAAACTTCATCTCCAACGTTAAATAGACTCACTTCTGGTCCTATTTCCTTCACGATACCCGCAGCATCCCAACCGATAACTTTCCATTCTCCGTCCGCTGGTTTCCTTCCTTGTCGGATTTTAAAATCTACGGGATTTACCGAAATGGCTTTTACTTCCACAAGGAGATCTTTCCCCGTCGCCTTAGGAACGGGCAATTCCACCATTTGCAAGGATTGCTCATTGTCGATGGATAAATTTTCTTGATAGGCAATTGCTTTCATCATATTGAACTGATCTTTATAAACTCTTTTAATAATTTGAATTTCAAAGATGAGCTTTTTTGTACAAATTGCCCTGGTACATAAGATGGTTCTTTTGGTAAAAAAAGAGGTTTCCTCAAAAAAAGCAATAGGAATTCTACAGGATTTAGCTTAGAGCCTGTTGTAAATTTAAGTTTACCTTGCTACTTAAATATTGCTATTCTTACCATTTCACCACCATAAATCCACGTGAAAAATTCCGTTGTCCTTCCACGTCAAAATACACCCGATAAGATCCCGCAGGATATTTCGAAACGTCAAAAACTTGTAACTCGGCTCCTACTGCGTTTACTATTTTACGATCCATTCGTTGCCCCAGCGCATTAAAAACCTGCATACTTACGCTTCGCCCCGTAAATTCTTTTAAGTTAATGGATAAGCGGGCAGTTGCTGGATTTGGAAATAAAACAACCTTATTCGGATCGCCCAAAAATTGAATACTTTCTTCGTTAGAATAACGCTCCGTACCATCTTGGTACAATTGGCGAATGCGGTACGTACTTTTACCCAATTCCGTGTCGTGATCTAGGTAGCGATACAACTGCGTCGCATTTATTTGTTGCCGACTCGTTTGTGTTGCAATTGCCTCAAAATGAATGCCATCAGTAGCGCGTTCAATTTGATAAGATTCCGTTTCGCCGTCCATATTCGTGGTCCATTGGAGTGCGGCGGATTGATTTTGTGGTGTTACGTGTAAGGCCAGTATCGACTGAACCCTTGCTTGTGGGCCCGTCACGGTTACCGTCGTTGAACTTTCGCAAATCGGTTGCCAGTTGCTATTGTATAACTTGAGGAGAACAATGTAGTTCCCTGGGGATAACGTAAGCGTTTCCGTAGGATTGCAATTCGTCGCA
This sequence comes from uncultured Saprospiraceae bacterium, assembly GCA_937951685.1. Lineage (GTDB taxonomy): Bacteria > Bacteroidota > Bacteroidia > Chitinophagales > Saprospiraceae > CALFBG01. The sequence goes on from CALFBG010000065.1 coordinate 2,003, forward strand.
CATTGGTATTCCTGTTGCCAAGTAGCGGTAAAGACTTGCAAATGCGCAATGGGCGCTGCATCCAAACCCGTTACCGTTAAGGTATTTGCTCCACTCGTAACGAGAACTAAATCGCAAGGCGTTCCCGTGGGTTCACAAGCATCACCAATACCATTATTATTCGCATCGGCCTGATTTGGATTTGCGGTACTCGGACAGTTATCATTGTTATCGCAAATCCCATCATTATCCGTATCACCGCCTACATTCAGACAAGGATCAATCGTTTCACAAGCATCGCCAATACCGTTGTTGTTTGCATCGGTTTGTGATGCATTAAAGGTAGTGGGACAATTATCATTATCGTTACAAATACCGTCCCCATCGCTATCGCCACCTAAGCTGGCACAAGGATTTCCTCCGCCCGTCGTTACTGTTACGGTTTGTTGAACATCGCAAATCGGTTGCCAATTGCTCGTATATAATTTTACCGAAATAATATAATTTCCTGCTGGTACAGCAATGGTCTCCGTTGGGTTACAATTCACCGCACAACTATATTGCTGCGCCCAATTCGCGTCATAGATTTGCAAATGCATAATCGGTGCCGCGTTCAATCCACTAACCGTTAAAGTTCCATCTCCCGTTGTGAAGACGAGGTCGTCACAATCCCCATTCGAAGGTATTTCACAAGCATCGCCAATGCCGTTATTATTCGTATCACTTTGACTAGGATTTACGATCGCAGGGCAATTATCATTATCATCACAAATGCCATCACCGTCGCTATCGCCACCTAAACTCGCACAGGGATCAAGTGTATCGCAAGCATCACCAATGCCATTATTATCAATATCCGCTTGGTTGGGATTTGCTGTATTGGGGCAATTGTCATTATTATTACAAATGCCGTCTTCATCGCTATCACCACCCAAATTTAAACAAGGATCGCCCCCACCCGTCGTCACCGTTACTGTTTGTTGAATATTACAAATCGGTTGCCAGTTGCTCGTATACAATTTTACCGAAACGATATAATCGCCCGCCGGCAAAACAATCGTTTCCGTTGGATTGCAATCTGCGGCGCAGCTATATTGCGGCACCCACGCGGCACTATAAATTTGTAAATGCATAATCGGCGCAGCATTCAGTCCACTTACGATTAAAATTCCGTCTCCAGTTGTAATGACCAAGTCATCGCAATCTCCGTTCGAAGGCGTTTCACAAGCGTCGCCAATGCCATTATTGTTGGTATCCGTTTGGTTGGGATTCGCTACTACGGGGCAATTATCATTGTCGTCGCAAATCCCATCGCCGTCACTATCGCCACCGAAAGTGGTACAAGGATCAACTGTGTCGCAAGCATCGCCAATGCCATCATTATCCGTGTCTGCTTGACTTGCATTTGCCGTATTTGGGCAATTATCATTATCATCACAAATCCCATCACCGTCACTATCGCCGCCTAAATTTAAACAAGGATCGCCATTCCCCGACGTCACCGTTACCACTTGTTGAATATCACAAATCGGTTGCCAGTTACTCGTATATAATTTTATCGAAACAATATAATCGCCTTCCGGCAACACAATCGTTTCCGTTGGATTACAATCTACGGCGCAGCTATATTGCGGCACCCAAGTGGAGCTATAAATTTGTAAATGCATAACGGGCGCAGCATCTAAACCACTTACGACAATCGCTCCGTTAATTCCTGTAATTGAGAGCGCCTCACAATCTCCGTTAGCAGGAGTATCGCAAACATCGCCGATACCGTTATTATCCGCATCAGCTTGATTTGGATTCGCTAAGTTGGGACAATTATCATCATCATCACAAATGCCATCGCCATCGGTGTCTCCAGCTAAATTCGCACAAGGATCCTCTTCGCAGAGATCAGGGTTTCCATTATTGTTATTATCGATGAAGAAACTAAGTGCTTTATCAAAAGCATCATTTCCAATTTGTTCGCCCATAATTCGACCGGGAATATCATCGGCGGGTGGATGAATACCGCCCCAGATTCGAGACAAGGCAGATTGATCCGCCGCATCTTGATAAGTTGCCCATTGTAATTCCACATCTACACTTGGTCCATCTTCGAAGACCAAGAATTCATCTTTCTTCGCTAGGTAAGTTCCTAGACCACCGGGAAAATAATTACTGCCCGTCAATTTCGTCAATACCGTTGCTGCCGCGCGAGAAAAAGTAGAGTGTCCTGAAACGTAGCCCGCAAAATTGGGTGTTACGAAAGATGGTCGTTGATAAGGTTCCCAGTTTTCTGCTAAAATCCAATCGACGCCAGCTTCGTCCGTATCGACATTATTAATTAAATCATGACCTTGCCACGCTTTAAGTTTTATTTTACCAAGATTAACGTTACCTGCCCCCGCAAGTGGATCGCCAGTGTTGATGAGTTCTATATAATTCGGAATTAGCGGCAAGCCTTCGGGATCGTAGGAAGGTAAGTTAGGATCAGAACTTTGTCCTTGAGCAGCCATTCCACGGATAGCCGAAATGGGTCGAATGTAATCGTACCAACCTTTGATGCCCCAAGCGGTAACTGCGGCATCGTGCATCGCGCCACCTAGCATGAAGTAAGATTTAATGTACCATTCCTGTTCGTCTAATATGGGACCTTGTCCTGCTAGACGTTTCTCGAAGTCGGGATGATCTGCGACGTATTCGTTAAGGATGGTAAACCAATGTCCCGGGGGTGTTTCTGAATCTGGACCATCTGCCCAAAACTCTGCTACAACCCGCGTAAAATCTCCACGGGGAACAATATTGGGTGCGTACCCTTGTCCCGTTACTGGATTTATGGCATGACCAGAAACGGAAGTTCCACCATCTAGTTGCGCATAAAAATTAGGATAATCATTGATATTCGTAGGAAAGGCAGAAGTATTACCAATGCCCGACGGAGAGATTTGCCATAGGACACCATCCGTTGGATCGAGGTGAGCAGACCAAGTAGCGACCGTGGCGAATCCCCACTGATAATTACTGGAACTTCCGCTACCATCATTTTGTAAAGTTGGTGCGGCACCGGGATCGTGATAAACTTTATAGGTTACGCCATCTCTTTGGTAGCTATTTGCGTTTGCTTGATCCAACGCGAATGGCTGAACACTCCCCCATTCTGGACTTAAGAAATCAGGTGTTGCACCGGGAATTACATTTCCACTTTGGTCAATAAAGATCTCTAGGGTTAAGGGTTGCCAGCGATTAAAATCGGTGAGATTTGGGTTGCCGGGATTATCGACGACGAGTGGCGCATTGACGGGTTGATAGCCTGCGTTTTCGTAGCTATTTTGTTCGTTAGAATTATCTTGTAAACCATAGTTGATATAGCACTGTGCAATGTAATTTCCAAGTGCCGCTGCGGAACCATTTTCGTAAGCTATACTGGTCAGGCTAATATCATAACCTAAGGTATTCATATGATTATCGTAGCCTGCTTGGAGCAGAGTCGCATTAGTTGAATTGGCAAAACGGTGAGAAAGTATGCGGTACATCGCGTAGCTGATGGTCGTTGCTATGGCTTCATCTGGATCGCCATTCGGAGTAAAATCGGAAAAGTCGCAGGTAAATCCTTCGAGGGATTGACCGATCAAATAATTGCAAGCTTCTTGATTGTAAATGGCCCAAGCATCCCACATTGCCGCAGAACTATGAAAGAGGTTTCTGGCGTGTACGGTTGGTCGAGCAAGGTCTTTTCGGATAGATTCTAGTAACAATTCGTTCCACTGTCGTGGCAAACTCAAATCGGTACTCACAATTGGATAATCTGGATTTGGATTACAATTCGGATCAGGATTTGCGGGGCACGGATCACAAGCATCTGCCAAGCCATCCAAATCAAAATCAGCACTTAAAGGTGCTAATTCACAATTGTCAGATTGAAAAATAGCATAGCCTTCACATTTCCCCAAGATGAAATCAGGCAAACCATCATTATTAATATCTAAAAGACTGAAATCATAAGTGTTGGTTGCCCAATCCTGAGCACTATTCATATACACATCCGTAAAACTTCCATTATTGTTGCGCAGCAAAACGAAGCGACGATTAGAATTACAAGGAGGAATATCGACATCGACATCTGCCACGGCAATATCCATATCGCCATCCAAATCAAAATCTATCGCGTGGACATTGCCACCAAAGCCATTTGTATTGGCAGAATTAATTGTTTCACTGAGATAATTGATATTGCTATTCGGCGTGATGGTCGTCGCTTTTAAAAGATAATCAATTCCATCATCAATTACGTACAAGTCTAATTTACCATCCAAATTAAAATCCTCGATTTCAATCATGTACGGACTATTACTGACGGGCTCGCTGATATTTTGCCAGTTGCTAAAGTTGCCGTCGCCTTCATTGTATAAAATAAAAACACCACGGTTATTCCAAGGCGCGACGTTATATAAAGTACTGACTTTGATGATATCCTTGTCCCCATCGTTGTCCATATCTTTGATTTCGACTTCCGTTCCGAAGGCAGAATTTCTTAGATTGCCCAAGCGTGCTTGTCCTTCTTCGCTAAAGTTGCCATTTCCATCGTTGATAAAAAGAAAATCTTGTGCGATTCCCCCAGAGGCATTTTGTTTGTAATTAACAAAATAGATATCCATAAAACCGTCTCCATTCACATCTCCCCCTTTTACGGCGCAGATTAATGGAACATCATCTAAACTTGCAGGAAAACGAGTAGCCGTTTCGTCAACGAGTCCGAGCCAATTGCCATTTGCATCGTTCCCTTGATTTCGGTAATACAACGGAGCCTGATTAAAAGTATTTGCGACAATTACATCTTTCCAGCCGTCATCATCAAAATCGCCAATAAAAACATCCCGAGCGTGTGTTGGATTGCTGATAAAGCCCGGAGCGAACTGCGCCGTTTGATCGACTAAAGCTCCGCCCACATTCATGAGCAATAAATCTGATTTTTCGGGTTCGGTAGGATTGGAAAAGGGAACTTTCCGTACGACGATTACATCTTCAAAACCGTCGTTATTTAGATCTGCTGGTTCCATATCCTTTTCCTCATCGTCAGAATTGGCGACGGAACTAAGGGTCAAATTTGTATCCGTAATTTCTTCCCAATCTAGCCACTGGGCGGAGAGTTCGACTTGTGTAAGACATGAAAGAACCAAGAGTATAAGACACCGCTTAAACATGTTTGTTGTGTTTTCGTTTTTATAATAATATTATTGCGGTTTTGGGCAAACGACCGTATTTGAGCGTGCTCGGTTACGATTGCATTCAGTATGCGCCATAAAAGCGGCTTAAAATCGGTAGCAATGGGGGGAAATGCAAGTAAAAGGTGGGGTTAAATCTAGGATAAAGGTAATAAAGTATCGAGTAAAATACAAAGATTTGGGTTGAAATGAAATTCCAAACCGATGAAATAACTGCTTAAATTAAAGAGAAAATAGTATGCCGCTCAATATGCGCTTTACCCTGAGTAAGCTTAAAAGTTGTTTGAAACAAAAAACAACTAGACATTCCTTGATTCTGAATGCCTAGTTGTCGTAAGTTTTCTACCAAAACTATTTTAGGTAAATCTACTTAAGTACTAATACAAATTATTTCACCGTTAAAGGATACGCTTTCGTTGGATTAAGTGGACAAAAATAAACATATTCTCCCGGCGTTAGCGACACAACTTGCGTCATCGAGCTAGTCCCATTTTTAACGGGTGCTTTGACGTAGGCGGCTTTAATGTGATTCGCAGCGTCCGTTTTTCCTTTTGGTGCCAAGACGAATCCTACTTCGTGGTCAACGCCATTATTTACGATCTCAAATTCGTAATCGCCCGCAGCAAGCGTAAGTGTTTCCGTGGTAAATTTTCCCGTAGTTTGTTCCAAGCGAATCTTTTTTACGGGAGCCGTTACGGTGAGCTCGTATTGTTCCGTTGGATTTAAAGGACAAAAATAAACGTATTCGCCGGCGCTGAGGGAAACCACCTGCGTGAGGGAGCTCGCACCATTTTTAACGGGTGCTTTGACGTACGCGGCTTTGATATGATTAGCTTGGTCGGTTTTTCCTTTGGGAGCTAAAACAAAGCCTACTTCGTGATCTACTCCGTTATTTGCAATCTCAAACTGGTAATCGCCCGGTGCAAGGGTAAGGCTTTTGATGGTAAATTCGCCCGGCGTTTGCCCTAAATTTATTTTACTAACTTGGGCAGTAATTGAGGTGGTAAAAACGAAAAGTAATAAAAATATTAGGCTGAAATTTTTTGACTGTAACATGATCTTATTTTTTTTAATGAATGAAGTTGTTTAAAATGATAATGCAAAGATGTAGCTAAATCAGCCTTCAATTGTAGTCCCGACTTCCTCAAGACTTGTCCAAATTTCCCTTTTTGCAAAAATGGATACTATTTCCATTAAAGTTAATCCTACTTATTCCTAAAAAATGGATTAAGTATTGAGCATATGCTATTCGGAAAAGCTTATTTGAAAAATGAAATGGAAAATAAAATCAAATAAAAATCAACGATCTTGTCGTTTTTTGTATTTTTTTTGTTATATTTATAACTTAAGATTACGAGTTCAAGAAAAATACTCAAATATAGTGATACCCTTTGCTATTAAACCCTATTAACAGTTAACGTTCAACTACGTTATAAAACACACTACCCTTCTTGCCGCTTGCGGCGGTATATCCTTTAATGCACTTCGCCAAGATATACTTTGCCCTGAGCAATTCATTGCTATAGTCGCCATGAAATTGCCTTTATCGTAGCATTCTACTGAGCCACCTCTTATTTAACTAAAGCTTCTTTTTTAGTTCTCAGCAGCGCTGTGGATTCCCCAAATGAGTAGTTTTGATGGCACACCGGATGCTTCGTAGGTCATTTCTAGCTGATGCGCTAAGCTTGTTCAAGGAACAGTCTTAGGCTAAAATCCTATTGCCCAATAATGATTGCAGCACTAATTTGATTTATTCATTTTTAAATATTTAACTATGGCAATCATTAGTAATTTTGAATTATTACTCAAACCTATTGCTCCTTCTGGTGGTCCTGCGGGGGAGGTTGCTAGAATTGTAGTGCAAGGTTATTTCTTAGAAATCTCTAATTTGGAAGCACGGGATATCACCCTAATTTTCAGAACAAGGACTTCCGTCAAGGAAGCCACTGACGGGATCAACACCGAGTTTACGGACACCAATAATGCTGCTGTTTTCGACATTACTCAAGATAATTTATTAGAAACAGTAATGGTTGCGAACGCGACGGAATTAATTCCGGGTAAACAACTAGGTCATTTTGTTAACTGTATTCAAATCCCTGCCGGACAGACTGGTTCCCTAGCGATCTTACCCAACGTAAGAGATTTGCTCCCCCGCCCTGGCGACCCTTCCCCCGATTTAGTCATTAGAGGCTATGCGGAATTAGTGTTATCTTCGACTGTAGATTCCCTTTTCCCACTCGCATTTTCCGCCCCCGAATCTGCCCGTATTTTAGTTTCGCCAGAGCATCGAAGCACTTATATCGATCCTGAATTTGATCCCGCAAACTTTGGAACCCAAACGGATTTAGACTTTGATCAAACAGCCTATTCGCTACCCACTGCGAATGGTCAAGCCATGCAATTAATTGATACGCACGCTAGATTCAATGATACTTTCCAAGATTTCATGACTAGCAACGCGGGCGGTATTGGTCGAATCGTTCAACAGTCAACACAAATTAGAAGTTTAAAACCAAACATCTCGCGTCAAGCGAATACAGCCGAAAGAGTAACTGCTTTTACCATCGGTTCCGTTCCTGTCCGCATTCCTTATGTCATTAAAAATGGAAATTTTACGGTTGCCGAAGCTGGTGTAGAAAAAGTAATGAACTTGTTGCTCCGCAAAAGAAAAGTATCGAAGCGTTCTTTAGGAAGCATAAAAAGCCTTACGAAAAAGATTAACGCATCTTTGGCAGGCGACCAAAAAGCTAGCGTACAATTGTCAAAAGTATTCAACCGATTATTAGGAGCGTAGAAAATCGTTTTGCAGCCCAAGTAATTTACTAGTGGAATTCATCTTACCAATTGGTTTCCTTTCGGGAATCAGTTGGTATTTTTTCATTGGAAACTTTGCTATCGGTAGCTTGATACTTATGGCTGAAATAATTTTTTGAAGGCTGAGCAGAAAAGTCTTAGTATCCCACAAAAGTGGCACTGCAATCTTCCGCTACGGCGAAACGCCAATTGTGCGTTCCCATAAAGGGTTGAAATTCAAAAATTGACACCTCGCCCTGCTGCTCTAAAAAAATGTTATAATGATTACCATTAGGTGGACCTCCGATTGCAGCTCTAACTTGGTAAAATCCATCGTTTTCGGTTAATACTTGATCTAGCTGAATTACATTTACAAAAGAATTTACTTTCGCCCGAACACGATAATATTTCGGAATAACTGGATGAGAAGTGACCGACGCATCACGAATTCCATATTGGTCAAATAAACATTTTACCCTATGATTAGCCGTAATTTCCTCCCCGTTTGCCAACTGCTGTGCCCAAGGAGATTCTTTGAGCAATCTAAAATAAATTCTTCCTCGCTCAAAAAATTTTATAGCGTGTATCCTGTAGTCGATTATCGTATCTCTTTCCAAGCCTTCCGCTCGATCATAAATCGTCGCCAATTGCTTTTCAATTCGATTCACCAAATCCCGAGGAATAAATAAGGAGTCCTTGTAATGATGATAACTAGAAGTAGTATCTAAATAAATCGTGTGACAAGCCAAAGAAAAAGCATCTTCTGCAAACCACGATTTTGCGGCGCAGGAAGCTTGACAAAATTCTGGCAGACTTTCCTTTTTACAGCTATAGTTAAGTGATATCATTATTAATAATAAAAAAACAACCATGGCATTGGATAGACGGCTTACCATTATTTTAAGTTTAAAATTTCTGGCGACGTATACGGGTAAGGTACTTTCACCGGAAAATCTGCACGCTCCAAAGAAATTCCTTCGCGTGCTAAAATCTGAAGTATTTTTTTGGGAAGCTTATCGGTTGTAAATGGCTCCAACCAAATCCATAACCAAGCGGTTTCTCCGGGAACATTGACGTGGGAAATTCGTAAGCGGAGGTTTTGCGTAATACTTTGTTCTTTCCCTTTTTTGTCTTTGTAAAAAATAGAACGTTGCCCTTTACCTTCTCCTGCGAATTGATATTCAACTTTCAGCGTATCTTGTTCCGCAAGCACAATCCTTTCCTCCTGCTTTCCAGTGAAAGCCACCGTCGCTTTTTGATCAGATTCGACGTAGTAAAGTTTTGTTCTATTCGACATGATAAATCCTTTAACTTCTGCCTCTGAACCATCGGGAAGGATGCGCATTTTCTTTTCTCCTTTGATGCCGATGATTTGAAAAATGGGCTTTCTTAGTTTGATCGGGGAAAAGTATAAGTTGTCGTAAGCAAAATCCGTGATTAAATTTCCAACGCTATCCACCACCGCAAATTTTGTAGATGCCGCGTGCGCAACAATCGCAAATTTATTTCCCCGACTGGCTTCTACAAAAGTATAAAGTGCTTCGGTAAGCACATTTCCTTTCCCATCATACGCTCGATAAAATGGTTTCCCCGTCAAAGCTCGTGCAAAAAATAAATCATCATTCGCGTAGACGATCTTAGCAAATTTGGGTGCTAATATTTCTTCGTTCAAATCATTATACACGCCGAAAGATTGCTTTCTTTTCAATGAGGTGCTAACACTTAAGCGATAATACTGCGCAGAAAGGGTTTCAGGATATCCCGCCATCGGTACCACTTCCTGAAAGTTATTCCGAATCAAATAAGTCGTTCTATTTTTAAAGAAAGAATAATTCCCTAAAACCAGGTTTCTAATTTCTACACTATCTTTTTCAAAGACTACTTCGCCCGCTTCATTGTAGATTTTAGATTGCAAATTATCATAATCGTAAGCAATCAGGTATTTTTTGTCTGTAGACAAAGTAAGCGATATGAAGATGGGAGGCACCAAAACTTTTCCTTCCGGCGAAATGCAACCATACGTTCGATCAAGCCGATTTTCGTAATTGAGTACCTTGTTACCCGTTTTAAAAAAACGATCGGTCATTCTGCCAATTCCATCCGTATAAACACAATCCGTAAAGACCTTCGCACTGAGATTTACTAATCCCGTTTTCCCTTGTTGGTTTTCTACACTGAAAATGCCCTTTGAAAGTTCCAAGGCAGTTACTTTAGCGTATTCGATCGGAATCAACACTTCTCCTTTTTGATTAATCAACCCAACTTTTTTCCCGAGGTAAGCTTTAAAATATTTATTTTGATAATCAGGAATGCTACGATCGACGCGATCAATAGCCCGATAAATAAATGGAATCACCGTTCGATTCAAACTATCAATTGCACCAACGCCATAAATATACTTTTTAGCAATCATAAAGTTGCTGTAATCCCGCGATAGCTGACAATATCGAAAAGGAATGATCATTTCCTTCTCATTAAAAAAACCATAGGTGTGTCCCGGTGTATGGTAGCCCATGTTTTTACCGAAAGAAGCGCGGTACAAACCAGCCCGCAAGGTATCAATATAATTAAGTTGATCCAAAGGAGGAATTTCTTTGGGATCTTCGGGTAAACTTTTTGGCATTTCCACGTCTTGAGCTTGAGCTGTAGTTATTGAGAACAAAGAGAGGAAAGCTAGAAATAGGAAGATATACTTCATCATGTTGAAGAAGGTTTGTCAACTCAGCATACTTCTCTGAGTTGGGGTATTTTAGAAAAATTGGCAGCAACTGTGGGGTACAATTGCTGCCATGCATATCGTTTTAAAGCATCTTATTTCCTACCCGCGCAAGCCTATTTTCGTTCGATCGGCTTCGAGTAATTGCAAGTAAAAAGTTTTAAATGCTTGATAATCTTCGGGCTGTACAATTCTTGTTTTGAAAACAATTTTACGATTGACTTCAATGCCATTTTTTGTTTTCTTAAACGACAATTCAAAATCACCAAATTTATTATGAATTTCGATGGCGGGAGGCAATTCCATCACTTGAAATTTAGCGGGAATGCTTAACTCAATTTTTTGTGTACAAGGAGCGATTTCGAATAAACGCATCAGATCAAGATCTGCGTAACGGTCTTCCAGAAACAACGACGGTTGTGTAGTAATTGTTTTCAAAAATGGGATTTGAATGATATAGAAACTACTTAGTTTTTCGAGGTGATTATAGGCTTTCATTTTCATGGAACCTTTCAGACTCGCTTCGATCGCATCTAGTTTTTCAAATTCAAAATCATTGATTACCAAGTGGTCAAAACTGCCTTCGCCAAAGTATTCCGCGATGTACTTCGTCCGATCTGTTTCTGTAGTTTGCCGATTGAGCGATTCTCTTATTTTTCCGCCTACCACGCCGAGTGCTTCGGTAGAGACCTCCATATCCAAACTGCGATCGGCCTTCAAATTTGCCTTGATATGCAAGGACAACTCACTTTTCAACGGGTTGATTAAATCATTGGGCAATTGAAAAACATCATTTTCTCCCGCCTTGATCAATAAAGCCCAAGCGTCTCCGTCAAACTCGGGGGTTACTTGATGTGGATAATAATCCGTCGTCAAATCCATGTACTGCATTTTGCCATCTTCCAAGACGTAACCAACAATTACGTGGTTAAAAACCATATTAGTAGCCGTCGGTTTTTTGTGGGTATAATTCGTGGTACGTACTAGTACATAATAAGCTTCGATATCTGCTTTGCGCAACATGGTAATCATCAAAGAAGCAACATCTTTGCAATCCCCGATTCGTCCCGCTACGGTTGCTGCTGGCGTCTTCGGAATATAATTTGAATTCAAAAAATTAACGAAAGAGTAAGTGATTTCTTCGGTAACATAATTATAGATTTTTTCTACTTTTTCCGCTTTGCTCATTTCCTTCGTCACTAGATCTGCCAATACCGCTTCGATTTCATAATTTGCTTCTAGCCGCTTGTAGGTTTTTTCTAAATACCAATCTACCACCGAACTCCAATCCGATAAAGTACTGAGCATAATCCAAGCGTAAGCATCTAGATTATTCAAAATTGCTTCTTCGTTTTCGTACTTGGGCAATTCTTTTTTCGACCAGCGATAAAGATCATGGTTTTCTAAATTTTCGACTTTAGGTTCGCAACTTAAGCGGTTACAATTGTAATAAATCTTTTTCCCTTTTGGCACCAAAAAGTCCATGGAAGCATTGTAAACAGGCACCCCGAAAGAGAAAGTAACAATATCAAAAAACTGCTGTGGCAATTCCTGTTTCACCTTTCCGGAAGAGTTGCCTTCAATTTGAATAATGTCCCCCGCTTCCAAGTTTTTAAAAACGGCATATCCATAATTAATGTTTGGACTCGTCACCGTTCCATCCGCTTTAATTACCTTGGCAAAACTCAATCTGCCCAAGTGCCTAAAGTTTGCTTCCGTCCAAAACTTAGCCCCTGCATCGTTCAAAATTTTGACGACCATGCGTTGGTTATCTTCCCAGTAATTTTCTTCGTTTAAAGTGGTTTCAATGGCATACATTAAGATGACCGACTCTTCCTCTTGGTATTTAGCTTTCCAACTGCTATCAGCCATCACGGCGTCGTAGCTACGGGAATTAAAGAATTGCTTATAATTGGTTTTTCCTTCTAACTTTTCAATTTTCTTTTCCAAGTCATTATAGTAACTATCCTTTTGACTAACGATCTTTTCCGCTTTTTTATATTCCGCTAAGGCTTTCTCCTTTTCTCCCCTTTCTAAATAAATATCACCGATCGTTTCTATCGAAGCTTCGTGATACGGAAAATAACGAACAATTTCTTCCAACTCTGCTAAGGCTAATTCTTGCTGGTCATTCTCAAAAAGATAATCCGCTTTGCCTGTTCGAGCATAAATATTATGTGGTAAAATACTTTTTAATTCATCGTATAATTTGAGGACTTCTTTGTTCTTATCTTTTGATTTATAATAGCGAATCAATTGGTTGTAATCACTGTAGGAAAATCTTTTTTTCTTCCGCTTTAAGGCTTTTTTTGCCCACTTTGCCCGCTCTTTATCGCTTTCTCTTTTATAAGAAGAAGGTTTATAACTGTCATCTTCTAAATAAGGTTCTAGCAAATCTTTGTACTTCTCTTCGGAATGTTTCACTAAAAAAGCTTTGATGAATTTCTTTTTTAATTCTTGTTCTCCTTTCTCATTGTAATAAGAAATATAATCATTGACTACGCCCAGATTAGTTGGCGAGACGACAAGTAATTCATCTAGCGTCTTAAGGTAAGCTTCGGCGTTTTTCTCTTTATCAATTTTATCCAACTGCGCGGACATGATTTCAAAGATGGGCGTTTTTTCATTGTCCAAACCCGAAATTAATCCTTCTGCTTTATCGCCTTTATCATTCGCCGCATAAAATTTTGCCATGAGGTAACGATAAAAAACTAAGGTCTTGTTCTTTTCTAAAACATCAAAAAAGTAAGCTTCTCCTTGTTCTTGCTGCAACATCCGCAAATAGGCTTTTGCCAACAAATAATATTGTTTTGCATCCTTGGGTTGCTTCGCGATTTGCTTTTTGAAGTGTTGGATAAGTTGTTCCTCGTGAAGCGTAGGGCTATAGTTTTGTGCCGCATATTTACCCGCAAAAGCGGAAGCGATATCTTCGTAAACTTTCCCTTGCGTATCCGTTAAGCGCAAACTAAAAAGCAAATTTTGACGATTGTAAGATCCTAGCTCATTGCTCCAAGAAGAATTACCTCTTCTTGTACTAAAACTTTCCTCTTCTTGGTGATAAGCATCTTGAAAATCAAGTCTCACCGTCGATTTATTATCCGGTGTTTCGTACGAGGTAGATTTGACGAGCAGGCGATGCGTCCCCGCTTTGAGCGAAAGGTTTACCCATTCTGCATCCCAGCGACAAGCAATATTTTCATCGTTCGCAAAAACGAGTTGATCATCCAGCCAAATTTTAAGCGGATTATTACGGGCAATGCGGATTTGTAATTCCCGGTCGGTAGGAACTGTCAGGAAGGTATTGGCAAAGCAAGTTCCCCCGTTCGCATTCGGCAAAATTCTAGAAAACTCTACTACGCCATTCTTCGGACGTAGCTCTCGATTGACCCAGACCAAGTCATTGCCGTCCCCAGAAGGATAAGTCTTATCCGCTAAAAAAGCTTCTTGTTCGACTTCGTATGCTCGCAAAAAACCACTGCCGGCTACGTTGCGAAAAGGACCAATAAAAGACCAATTGTAATCACCCACGACGGCGCGTTTGACCGCTTCGCTTCCCGCAAAGTCTCGGGTGCGAAACAAAGAATCTGCGATGGCTAACTGTAAACTTACCTCATCTGCTGGAAAAAGTCCTTTATTGAGGTATTGTTCCGGTTGATCGTCGTAATCGTAGACGTGTTTAAATAATTGAAAGTAATGTGGGTTCCAATCTGCCTCAACTAATTGTTTAACGTATTTGATATAAGTGTCGTAATCTTTAACGGTTTCCGCCAAGAAGATTAAACCACACAATGCGTCCTCATTTTTAGGATCTTGTTTAAGTATTTTTTCAAAACTCAACTTCGCCTGCTTGAAGTCATTTTGTTGAATCAGTTGCCACGCATCCATTTCTACCTGTGCCGAAGCGGCTGTCAATAAAAACAGCAGTCCTCCCAAAAAGACCGTTCTCAAGTGCTTAGTCATCATTTTTATCATATTTTATATTTGTTTTTGTTTCTCTTTTAACTGTTTGGAGCATAATTTAAGTCTTTGGCTTAAGCGGATGTTTAAGGAATCATGGCCATCATTGTTTCACACATTCCACGAATCGAAATCTCTCCCGTGTAATTTCCGAATAAGTTACGCCTCGGGTAATTTTCTTTTAAAGAACGATCCCAATCAAACCAATTATGGTACAATTCAGGAGTATAAAGTGGAATTCCCTTTTGCCATTTGAAAATCGTAGCCGATTCGGGTGCGCCACTAATCCCGAAAAGTTGATCCAACTCTGCTACCACCCAATCGGTCACCTCCGCGTCGGTTTGTTGAAAGTAAGCTAAATTCGGCGAATCATCTCTAATAATACAGGTCAAACTTAACAATTCTTCGTGCGCGACTCGGTGGTCAAATATACAAGAATTAAATAAAGTTCCGAGAATATTTAGCCCTTCGCTACGGGGAATTAAACAACCAAAGCCTGGTTTAAAGTTTTTTAGTTGTGATTTTTTAAAAATCAAACTGACCGAAACGATCGGCGTATAACTTACGGCGCCCAAACTTTTTGCGATGTCGGTATCTGCATCAAAAAAATGCTGACTGACATAAGCGGGTGTGCATAGTATCAGCTGTTCCTTAGTATTTATCCAATCTAGGCCATTTTGTTCGTAGACAATTTCTGACGATAAGTATTCCGTCAGGCGAGTTACGAGTTCTCCCATACCATTTTTGAAGCTATGCGTCCCCCGTTTTGCTTTTCCCTTGGCGGGAATGGTTTCCTTTTTTTGAGCCCGTCGATGTTTCCATAATGCCCAAGCCAGATTATCACTTCGATTCAAAATCTTGGCGAGTGGTGTTAAAGCACCGGGAAAGCTTAGTTTTTTGATATCCGCACCGTAAATGCCGGCAAAAGCAGGTTCCAAGAGCTGATTAGCCATAGCTTTGCCAAGGTATTCTATTCCAAAATCATAAATCGTCTCCATGGGTTGCGAGGGCGAAACCCACAATTTGCCCACCGCAGCAAGCGATTCCAATACCGTCAGTGGAAACTTGCGCAGTTGCTTGTCGCGTACCAAGTATCGCGCATTTGCGGTAGCTTTGGGAGGAAGAATATCTAGTGCTAAACCATCACAGAGCGCCTGCATTGCGGGGGACCACAAAAATCCATTAGCGGCTTGTTCTACGGTTCCGTGTGCTATTTTTTGGGAACCTAAAATGCCGCCCGCTTTCGTTTTGTTTTCAATAATTTCAAATTTGACCCCCAATTGCTTCAGGCAATAGCCCATAAATAAGCCTGCAATGCCACCACCAATGATTACATGAGTAGCCTTCGGATCAATTGGTTTACCCAGAAAACTAGTGGCTAAAATCTTGTATTTGGACATGGCGTGTTATCAGTTTCAAATAGAAGTTGTTTAAATTAAAGCGTAAGTACAAATAGAATCACTGATTGGCTTGCCTCCTCTTTTGCACCGCCGCTTCCTTCGTTGCTCAAATCCTTACTTCGCAAAGGCTAAGTAAGGATTTCGCACCTCGATTCTGTACAAAATATAATCTTGTCTTGGCACTTACGATTTGCTTTCCACAAGATAAGTTTTCCAAAGAAAGCAATCGTAATCTAAGCGTAAAATTAAAAGGTAATGACTCCTTACTAGTTGTGATATCCTTACTTTCCAAAATCATCTCAATGCCTTCTCTTTGCTTTTTTGCTTAAAACAAAATGCTAATAAAATGGCTTAAAAGCTTAATTTTCAAGCTATTCAAGTACTTTTCGTGATTAAATGCTCAAACTTAGTGTAGAAGTTGCTTAAAAAAGTAAAAAACTAGCATTTACAAATTGTGGCGGTAAATTTTCACGGCACCCTAAATATTTTTATAAAAAAGCAAAAACATTTCTAATTTTTTCCACATTTATATCCAATTGGTTTAAAGTGGCACGTATATTGTCATTTCTCTCTATATGTTATGGTCCTTTCTCTGACTTGATTTTATCAGTAAAAAATCTGAATCTTGTTGGCGTTTTAAACGAGGAAGGGCGTTTATAACTAAGTAATTTAGAAGTGAGAACCCAAAACGAAAGCTTAAGTCTTTTATATTCAAGACTTTCTAATTGCTTCGAAGAAACGAACACGAACGCTTACACTACATTGTTGGCGTAATTTTACAATTGTTTGCTCCCCGATCAAACACTAACTTTAGTCCAATATGGAACTGCAATTTTTCTTGAACATACTCATGAGAAGGAAATGGCTCATTTTATTAGCAGCCATCCTTGCCACTGTTGCTACTTACTTTTTAGTCAACGCTCAACCACCCGTTTACAAAGCTCAAGCATTAATTTCGACTGGTATTATTCCTCAGAAAGGGATCAATATGGATAACGACGTTCCTTTCGTTCAGAAACACCAGATTGATATTAGTCATGGTAACTTGAAGAATTATATGCTGAAGCGCAAGAATATTGCTTTCTTAAGCTATAATCTCTTGATGCATGACCTGAGTGCCGATATTAATGGTTCGGGCGTTCCATTTAGAACCTTAGAAAAAGAAGATAAAGTCAACTACGCGCCTAGTGGTTTGCAAAAACTGTATGCTCAACTTTCCGAAAACTTAGATTCTTTAACCGATGTCATTCCAGATCAGGAATTAGAATCCATGTACACCGATTTAGTCGATGCCTACGAATATGATTACGAAGAACTGTTGAAAACAAATTTCGGCATTTTGGATTCTGAGAACTCCGATATGATTCGAGTGACTTTTGAAGCAGAAAATCCTGAAATGTGTAGCTTCGCGGTGAATAAGTATTGTGAAAAATTTCTGGAGTTTTATAGTTTACAGCAAAGCGAGGAAGAAAGAGCCTTGGTAGAAGATCGACAGAAAGATTTTGATGCCAAGCGACTTGCGTTGGAATTGGCGAACGAAAAATATAATAATTACAAGCAAAATAAAAGCTTATTAGACTTATCCGCACAAAAGTCCGCAACAGTTTCTCAAGTCAAAGAATTGGAAATCGCCTTGGAAGGTGCCCGTAAGCAAATTCCTGCCCTCCAAACGACGATAAGAGAATTAGAAGGCTATTTGGTAGCGGTTCGAAAAGATAAAGGTTCCAACAACGGCGAGAAAGCACAGCGTATTCTTACCAAAAAGACCATTGACAACTATAATAAACAATTGATCCAATTGCGAAAGCAATACACCCAAACGGGGAATAAAGATCGCTCGCTCAAGAAAAGAATTGACCTTACGCAAAAGCAACTAGAATCCGAAATCTCTCGTTTAGCAAAGTATGATGAAAAAGATGGCGCTCAAGATGATAAGCGCAATGCCGAAGCAAAAGAACGTGATTTAATTAATAAAAAATTACAAGCGGAAGGAGATTTAAACGTAGCAAAAGAAAGTGTTTTAAACTACGAAAAAGAATTGAGCCGCTTGCGCGGAAAATCTAGTGGTTTTGTATACGACCAAGAAAACATTGATAATTTCAAGCAAGAGATTGACATTGCAAAAGGAGAATTTATCAATGCGAGTGCTACGCTCAACAACGCTAAAATTGCACTCAACAACTCTAAAAACCCAATTTCAATCGTAGAACGTGCTAAAACACCAACAAAACCGGAACCTTCGAAAAAGTACTTACTTAGTATTTTTGCAGGAATCGTTACGGGTGCATTAGCGACCGTCTCTATTTTCTTACTGACGTATTTGGATATTAGTTTGAATACGCCCTTTCAGTTCAATAAATTCACTGGTCTAAATCTATTGGCGACAATTAACGAAGTGGACAATTCAAATTTAGACCTTAAGCAGGTTTTTAATCATGCTACGGAGCAAAAAGACTTAGAAGTCTTTAAAGAATCGCTGCGTAATCTTCGCTACATCGTAGAAAACTCGGGCGCGAATACGTTCTTGTTTACGAGTACCAAAAGCCAGGAAGGAAAAACGTTCTTGATCTCCTGCTTGACCTACGCTTTATCATTGAAAAATAAGAAAATTTTGTTGGTAGACACCAACTTCAAAAATAACGAACTGACTCGTATGTCGAAGTCTGCGGACACTTTGGGGAACAGCAATCGATCGTTGATTGGGGAGAACAACTTAGAAAATGAGTTTGAGTACAAGCAAGGCAACGGCGCTTTGTTCAATCTCAAGAACGTCGATATTTTGGGAAATAAAGGGACGAACCTCTCTCCTTCCGAAGTATTTGCGGGTAAGGACTTCGTTAATTTCATCAAAAAATTGTCCCAGAACTACGATTACATCTTTTTGGAAGGTGCTGCTTTAAATAGATATTCCGATTCAAAAGAATTAGTTAGCTTTGTGGATAAAGTAATTGCCGTTTTTTCAGCAGAGTCTGAAATTAAGCAGATCGACAAGAACTCTATTGCCTATTTGAAAAGCTTAGATCAAAAGTTTTTAGGTGGTGTTTTAAATAAAGTTGATCTCAAGAATATGAATTAAAATCCCCATTTCAATATTATTATTACTGATCCTAAAATTATTTAGACAAAAAAGGCTTATCCTTACGATTAAGATTAAGCAGTATTAAGCCTTTTTTGTTCAAATAGCTAAAAGTACGCTAATGAAAACCATTTGGCGGCTTACACAAAAGCAACGCTCCGTTTATTCGAGCACGTACATCCATTGACTATGTCGACGACAGAGAAATCTTATTGGCTTAAATCGGGCTTGTTTAGCTTCTTTGAAAAAGGCTCGGTCTTCTTGTTTGGCTTTGGTAGCTTTTTCTTTTTGGTGCGCGAATTGACGCCCGAAGCCTTTGGTGCTTGGGTCGTATTTTTGGCAACGGCTTCCTTTATTGAAGTTGGTCGAGCTGGTTTATTGCAAAATGCCGTTATTAAATACCTCGCTACTTGCGAAGCCAAGGATTATGGTAGAATATCTTCCGCCTCCCTCTTCATCAACGTCAGTTTAACCACTATTTCTGTTGGTTTCCTTTTGATCTTTGCCAAAGGTTTGAGTCATTGGCTAAATTTTCCTGAATTATACGAACTCTTCTATATCTACGCCATCACGACGGCTTTCTTGATTCCAATGCATCAGTTTAATTTTATTCAGCAAGCGAACCTCGACTTTCGCGGTATCTTCTGGAGTAATTTTACAAAGCAAGGCTTATTTTTTGCCTTCGTGTCCATTTATTATTTTGGGCCTTGGCAATTGGAATTATTGGCTTTAGCGAAGTTTCAAGTACTTACCGCTTTTGCGGGAGCAACAGTTTCTTACTTTTTTGCAAAAAAGTATTTGAAGTTTGACCGAACGATTGATAAGCAGTGGGTTTTAACCCTATTTCATTACGGTAAGTACGTTTTTGGTACAAATCTCAGTGCCATGCTTTACAAGACCATTGATAAGTTTATGTTGAGTAACCTTTCGGTAGGTGCAACGGCGGCCGTTAGTGTTTACGAAGCGGCTATTCGAGTAACTAATTTAGCGGAAGTGCCCACTTTTTCCGTAGCGTCCGTTGTTTTTCCGCAAGGAGCCAAACAAATTGAGACGGGAGGAAAACCGGCAATTAAAATCCTCTACGAAAAATCTGTTGGGGCGATTTTGGCGATTATTGCGCCGTTTTTGCTCTTCGTGCTATTGTTTCCCGAGTTCATCATCATGATCATTGCGGGCGAGCAATACATGGAATCGGCGGGTATTTTACGATTTACCATTCTCTATGGTCTATTTTTACCTTTTGCCATCCAATTTGGAACCGTTTTAGATTCGATGGGACGACCGAAGATAAACTTTCTTTTTACCGTTTTAGGAGCCGTTCTCAATATCTTTTTCAACTATATTTTTATCATCAATTACGGTATTGTAGGAGCTGCTTACGGAACGCTAACCACTTACGGCGTGACATTTGTATTAAATCAATTTGTCTTGTATAAGATCCTCGACATAAAAGCATATCGTGCCTTTCCTTACATGATTGGTTTCTATAAGGAAGGCTATCAAATGCTTTTAGTATTTTTGCAACAACGGTCCGTCGCCAAAGAACAGAAGTTAAAATAAAGACGAACCATCCATTAAAGATCAGTTAATAATATTTTTTTATGAATAAAGGCTTAGACTTAGTTTATTTTACGCTTTTCCCATGGGAAAATCCTTATTCATCCGTATCGCTTTCTTTTACCAAAGAATTTGCGAAGCACAATCGTGTGTTTTACATTAATCACCCTTATTCCATCAAGGATTTTGTGACCAATATGGGAGATGATTTGGTAAAAACACGCCGCGCCGATTTACTGAAGAATCAAATGCGCTACGAAAGTATTAAAGACCTAGATAATGTGATTGCGGTACATCCTCCCTTGACCTTACCAATTAATTGGTTGCCCAACGGGATGCTTTATGAGCAGTTTTCTGCTTACAACAACAAAATTATTCTTAAGACCATCAAAAAGGTCATTGACGATTATCAACTCAAAGATTTTATTTATCTCAATTGCTTTAACCCATTTTTTGCCGGCGTGCTCCCAAAAGATTTCGGGCAATTGCTAAGCATCTATCAGTGCATTGATGATATGACGCAAGAGAAATATACCGCTCGACATGGTGCGAGATTAGAACAAAGCGTGATGGGTAAAGCTGATGCCGTAACGGTGACCTCTACAGAATTGTATAATCTCTACGAACAATTCAACCCTAATACGCACATTGTACACAATGCGGTGGATATTTCAATTTATAAAAAAGTACATGAGGTACAATTTCCGAGACCAAAGGAAATTGCAACTATTAAGAATAAGATTATTGGTTTTATTGGGAACATGGACAAAGATCGCATCAACTATAAGCTGATGAAGAAAATTGCTCAGGGACACCGCGATAAAACCTTATTGCTCATTGGTCCAATCAATAATACAGAGTACAAAGAGATTGGTTTGGATAAAGAACCCAATGTGATTTTTACGGGTAGCAAAAACATTCATGATTTGCCCCCTTACGTCCAACATATTGATTGTGCCATTATTCCTTTTGCTTGTAATACCTTGACGAAGAGTATTTATCCGCTCAAAATCAATGAATACTTAGCTGGAGGAAGAGCGATCGTCTCTACTACTTTTTCGGAAGATATTAAGAGTTTTAGCGACAATATTTATTTGGCCGCAAACGAAGAAGAATTTGTACAACTGATTGACCGAGCGATTCAAGAAAATAGTCCCCAAAAATTAGCCGAAAGAGTGGAAGTTGCGATGCAAAATACTTGGGCTTCGCGGGTAAAGCAAGTTTGGGAGATCGTAGACCAATCGCTGGCGAAGAAAACCTCAAAAATTCATTCCTGAAAGGAATAATTTGGGGCAATCAATCGGCTGCTAATGCAAATAAAGTTGTTTTGTATACTAACCAATAAAAAATAAAGTTTCTATCCTATTTCTTACAAATTTCTTACAAAAAAAGACCCTTATAATTGCTGGTCTGAATTTTGAACTTGTTGTCTAGTATTTAGTTACATACTAGACGTTATTTTGAAGCATTTTTATAACCATGTTTAGCAGTTTAGTATTTGGTTTTTGCTGTTGTTTGCTTGCATTAAGGAACAATAGCTTACGATTCACTTAATGCCCCAAATACCGAGATGCCGTAGATTACGCAAGTAGTACCGGCGATCAAGTTAGCACAGGAATGTAGCTAATGACATGTACATTTTGTACGGAAGTGCTTTCGATAGTTTTCAGCATGATGCGAACTATTTAATCACTTCAAGGTGGTAAACTAAAAGTTAATCCTTAGGAATTAGGACATATGACACTCAGCATTAAGGAAAAAATAAAGGAAAATCCGTTTTTGAAGAAATTGGCGATCTATTTACTGATGCCCAAGAATCAAAATCGTCCCCGTTGGTGGGTGAGAAATTTGTGGAATCCGTTTAAACATAAACGGGGAAAAAATGCGGTGATCCGTTGGAAAGCTAGGCTTGACGTCATCCCTTACAACAAGTTTGACGTTGGAGATAATTCCATTGTGGAAGATTTCTCCGTTATCAATAATCAAGTCGGTGATGTCATTATTGGAAAGCGCTCTTTGATCGGAATTTCTTCCATTATTATTGGTCCAGTGCAGATGGGAAATGATATCATGTTGGCACAACACGTCGTCATTTCTGGTTTGAATCATGGTTATCGAGATGTCACGAAGTCTATTTCTGAACATAAAGTTACGACGGGAAAAATTATCATTGAAGATGAAGTTTGGATTGGAGCCAATTCAGTGATTACTGCGGGCATTACCATCGGGAAGCATTCTATCGTTGCGGCAGGAAGCGTTGTAACTAAAAGTGTACCTCCTTATACTATTGTAGGTGGGAATCCAGCAAAAAAAATTAAACAATACAATGCTGAAACCCAACGCTGGGAACGGTTTGTATCGACTAACATATAATTTTAAGATGTTTAACTTTGAAAAACCCAATGATCCGGAGTTGACTCCGAAAGAAAGGCTAATTGAAACGATGATGATTGCCATTGCCGCCTTAATGCTATTAGGCTTTGCAGTAAAAATCGTTTTTTTGTAGCATTTATGCTAAAATAAGCGGCGTACTGGTTACGGTAAATTTGGAGTTTCAACACAACTTCACTATCTTTAACGTACAAACATACGAGAAAACGTTACCTACCTTAGTCTAAAAGCTAGTTTCAAGTAAAAAATTGGCTTTAGCAACATTTCAGGTTATCGTTTCTTTCATTGAAACCAAGTGCTTCCCCCCTACACTATTGAATAAAACACTAGACTTTATGCTAAAATAAAGTCTACTAATCTGTATAATGGTCTTACGATTATACAAGTCGGCTAAGTATTGGCTTAACGAGCAAATTTTTACTAAGAAGCTCAATAGTCCATTAGGTTATTTGCTATTGATTGCAATTGCCCTAGTTGTCTCGTACCTCATCTCTAGTTTAGGATTACGAGTTGGCGCAGCGCTGCTAGGGCTGACCGTTGGGATTCCACTCATCGGTGCCTGTTTTCTCAATCTTAATTTCGGGATCAGTATTCTCATCATGACTTCCTTTTTTATCATGCAGGCGGCGAAGTATGCCAACTTACCCTTTGGGACAGTGATGGATGCCCTCATTTTTGTAATGATGTTTGGTATTTTAGTCCGGCAAATCAAAGAACGAGACTGGGCATTTGCCAAAAATCCAATCAGTTATTGCATCATGCTTTGGATTGCCTACAATATCCTACAAATTATCAACCCTTGGGCGGGATCTGCCATGGCTTGGCTGTATACCGTACGTAGCGTTGCCGTTTTGCTGAGTCTTTATTATATCGCCTGCTACGCCTTTACGAGTTTAGAAAAAATAATTAGTGCCATTAAGCTGATTCTGATCCTCGGTTTCATCACCGCAGTTTACGGCATCAAGCAAGAGATATTCGGGTATACGGCAAGTGAGATCAATTGGTTATACGAATACGAGGAACGCTTTCAACTCATTTTCCAGTGGGGCAGATTGCGGGTCGTTTCTTTATTTGCGGACCCGACGACCTTAGGCATCATGATGGTTTATCTAAGTACCTTCTGCTTAATTTTAGCCAGTAATTCTAAAATCGACCGCCTCAAAAGAATCACCCTAGTCTTCTTTAGCCTTTGTATGTTGTTAACGATGGCTTTTGGCGGTTCTCGGACGCCCGTGGTACTAATTCCCATCGGTTTATTGGCTTGGATGCTTTTGACCTTAAAGAAATCTACGATTGTAAGTATTTCCATATTTTTTGTCGTTGGCTTTGCTTTTATGTTTCGATCTTCTGGGAATCCAATTATTTGGCGGATTCAATCTGCTTTAAACTTTACGGAAGATGCTTCGGTGAAAGTACGAATGCGGAATCAAAAATTTATTCAACCCTTTATTCAAACGCATCCTTTTGGAGGTGGATTAGGTAGTACCGGACTTTGGGGAAGACGATTTACCCCTGATTCTATGCTTGCTGGATTTGCACACGACAGCGGCTTTGTAAGAATTGCCGTAGAGCTGGGCATTGTAGGAATGCTAATTTATATGCTATTTCTCTTCGTTATCCTTCGGACCAGCGTTTACTATTACCTACGGGTCAAAGACCCACTGATCAAGTCGCTGTACCTCGGTTTGACGACGACCATCTTTATTCTCATGGTGGCCAGTTATCCGCAGGAGGCGATTGTACAATTACCAACGAGTATCGTATTTTATATTTTTCTAGCAGCGATTGTTAAGTTAAAAGATTTCGATAAAAACTTTCAAAAACCAGCAGCTGCGGAAATAGCAAGAAAAGAAAAAGCATTATTTGAACCAACAAAAACCTAGCAGAAAAACTTTTCGAGCCGAGTTGGATATAATCCTTTCATAGGATTGCAATTGGGTTTGAGAAAAAGCGAAAGTAACGTTGTTAACTTTCGGCAAAATTTTATTAAAAATGAGCCGTATCAAATAAAATCGGAAAGATTATTGATACTGAGATAATAAAATTTTGTTTAATATCATTGGACTTTGTATTGAAGTAATTTTAGCGCAAAGTCTTTTACACATTTACCTAAATGAAAGTTCGTGCTGTCTTAACAAATTATGCTGAGTTATGCAGCCCCCTTAGTATGAGTAGATCAATTAAAGTCTGGCTTAATGACCAACTATTTTGGCAAAAGCTTAATAATCCTGTTGGGTTTATTCTGCTTACCATTGTAGCGCTCGTGGTGTCCTACCTCACGGCGATGACTGGTATGAAGTTTGGCTTTTTGGTGCTCGGTGCGGCCGTAGCCATTCCACTTTTAGGCGCTTGCTTTCTCAATCATCGCTTTGGCATTCTTTTCATCGTTACCATTTCCTTTTTTATCGAGTTTGTGCGCAAACATACCGGCGCGCCCGTTGGAACGGCGCTAGATGGGCTAATCTTTGTCATGTTCTTTGGTATTTTGGTCAAACAAATCAAAGAACGAGACCTCAGTTTTGCCAATAGTCCGATTAGTGTACTCATTATCGTTTGGATATTTTACAATCTTATTCAAGTGATTAATCCTTGGGCGGCTTCCAAGATGGCTTGGATGTATACGGTACGTAGTGTAGCGGTGATGCTCCTACTCTATTTTATTGCCTGTTACGCGTTCAAGGATTTGAAGACGATTATGAGAGCGCTCAAGCTCATTTTATTACTCGGTGTAGTGACGGCTTTGTATGGCTTCAAGCAAGAATTTTTTGGTTATTCCGCCGCAGAAATGGCTTGGTTGTACGAAGATGAAGAACGCTTTCAACTCATTTATCAATGGGGAAGATTACGCCCCGTTTCGCTGTTTGCAGATCCAACTACCTTTGGTATTCTGATGGCTTACCTGGCCATTTTCTGTCTGATTATGATGACGGGACCGATTAGTTGGGCAAAGCGTTTTATTTTGCTTACGGCGGCGGGATTGATGTTTATGGCAATGGCTTTTGGTGGTTCTCGTACGCCCGTGGTGTTGATTCCATTCGGGTTTTTTATTTTCATGATTATGACCCTAAAACCCAAGATCATGATTCCCGTCGGCATTTTCTTGATGATATTGCCGCTCTTTTTTATCAAGCGAAGCTCCAACCCTATTTTATATCGAATTCAGTCCTCCTTTGATATGCAATCTGACGCCTCGGTAAAAGTTAGAATGAAGAATCAAAAATTTATTCAACCCTACATTCAAACGCATCCTTTTGGGGCGGGTTTAGGTAGTACTGGACTTTGGGGAAGACGATTTACGCCAGACTCTTTTTTAGCTAAATTTGCCCACGACAGTGGTTTTGTGCGAATTGCCGTAGAGCTTGGTTGGGTGGGTTTACTGATCTATATGGCCTTACTTTTTACCGTTTTAAAAACGGTCGTTTACTACTATATCAGGGTTCGAGATCCGATGATTAAAACGGTTTATTTAGGTTTGGCCAATATCATGTTTATTTTAGCACTAGCGAGTTATCCGCAAGAAGCAATCCTGCAATTACCGACCAGTATTGTATTTTATATTTGTTTAGCGGCAATTGTTAAACTAAAAGACTTCGATCCTGCGTTTAATCCTAAGTTAGCACAACAATTAAAATTAGCAGAAGCGAAACAAGCCGCCGATCAGCCGCTTGCAGATCCTTCAGCTAAAGTGGCTACGGACTAGAAGTTCGTTTTTTGATCGACCTATTTCCTACAAAACACCCAAAATTATTTTAGAAATTAATCCGACGATGCTTTTGCAATGGTATCCCTAAATGCGGGAATACCAAGCGGAAGTTTAGCCAAGGAAGTCATTCGTGCGCATTTCCTCCTACGTATGATACATTTTGGTATAATAGTTGGTTCTTTTGTATTGAAAAAATGTTTAAACTAAACCTACAATTCACTGACTTTGAATAAACTACGAATCATACTATTGCTGCTCTTCCTTAGCCAAATGGCTATCAGTCAAGAGGTTGATTACAACAAAATTATTGCTCCCGAAGGATCTCGTCCTCGCTATTTTGAAGATTATTTAGTACAATTAGCTTGGAAAAACCACCCTTCGAATCGCGTTTTGGAGTACAACAAAGAGATCGCTAATCAAAAATTAAAAATTGCCAAGAGTAGTTGGACGGAACATTTCAACCTGACGTTTAACTTGAACGAAACGGAATTTCAACCTTCCGATACGGGTTTTCCCAATCAATTTCCAAAGTATAACTTTGCGGCGGTTTTTAACCTGGGCGATTTAATTAAAAATCCAGCGGAGAAGAAAATTGCGATTGAAAATACGAAGATTGCGGATGCTTATTTGAATGAGAAGAAATTACAACTCCGCGCAGAAGTTTTAAAATTATACGAAAACTATACCTTAGCAAAAGAAGTGCATAAATCAAGAATCCTTGCGGAGCAAGACGCTTCGCAAACCTATTTGTTGATTAGTGAAAAATTTAAAAAAGACGAAGCTAGTTTTGAAGATCTATCCGCGGCTTCTAGTTCTTACCACGCAGCGCAAGAATCAGCGATTACGGCCAATTCAGAAGTAAGAAAATCGAAATATGCTTTAGAAGAAATGATTGGTGTACGACTGGAAGATGCGCGTAAGAAAGGTGGTTTTAGAGAAAATGCCAAGAAGAAATCAGACTAAGGCGTTTACGAATCCGCAGATGCCATATAGAAGTCCATTACGCTAACGAGGGGTAATGGACTTTGTTCTTGTTAACGATAAGGAAAGGTTTTCTATACCCTTCGTACGCACGCAATTTGTATCAGAACGGAAACAAGTGCGCGCATACGGTCAAAATTTTATCCGGGTAAATGGTAATAACTTAAAACGCTAGTTAAGCTGACAACAAAAAAATTAGCACGCAACTAATTTCCCTAGATTTAAAAGTATCCCAAAATTTGAATGCAATGCAATCGCAAAGCATAAACAGCTTACAGATAAGATAGGTTTTGGTAAACTGCTTAGAACAAATATAACATCCCAAAGAACTTTTTTTACAGGTATTTTTACCTGTTTTTGCAAGGGAAACTACTTATTTTCGGATAAACACTTTTTTTTTAGGAAAAAAGACTACAAATAGATTACGAACTTTTTTAAGTTGCAGGGATTAAAACTCAAACGCTATCAATCCACTTCAAATTAACTATTTTCGACTAGTACCTTTTGTTCTTTCCACGAAATCGACTTTCTGTTTACTCGGAACTTCTTTTACCTTCTTCATAAATGCGTCCATTTCAGGTGCTCCATAGGCACCATAAGGAGTAATAATAGTACCTTTTTTTCCATCCTTGCAGGCTACTGCAAAAACAATGGAGTTGTCCGATGGATTAGAATATCCTTCGAAGCGATGTACTTCCCGAATTTCCATATCCGCTGCGTCGTAACTAGTTTTATCATCAAGTGCAATCATCGTATTATTTTCAAAACGAAAAGACTGCCCGAAACCACGCCGATGAAGGTCGTTGGTGGCTTCTACTAAATTTGTATATCGATTGGAGTTCATCATTAATGGTGTTTATAATTAACAATAATAGTAAGTAGGTTTACCAAGTTTTTCCTAAAACACCTAGCTTGTGCGGATGTTCAATGATTTTTCTTAGCGTTTTGAACTCAGGTTTTGTCTCGATTAGACATTAGTGCAATTAACATTTTATTTACACTTCCTTTTGTCCCAAAACAGGTATAAATACGGGTATAATTCCCTCTCCGTTTACATTATATTTGACAAATATATTTATGAAGCTGCTTTACGCCTATTGATTTGCTGAAAGGAGTATTTTTTAAAAAGCGCTTCCAGCTAATTTCAAAACGAATTATTCCCTCACTAAAATTAAAACCAAATGAGTGCTCCAAAATTCAACGCGACAATGATGATTCCCAAAGGTGGACATGATAAATGGACTGATATTATGCAAAATCCGCCGAAGAAACTTCCCCAAGGTGTGACGGAAGATCAGTACATCGTAGCTTCTTATGCTCAATTTCCAGACGGTGTGACGGTGTTTGGCGGAGTAGCCGTTGGTCCCGCAGATCAGGGTTTCAACTATCCTTTATTTATGGTATTTGATGCGGATAATAATCAAGTTGGCGGTTGGCCAATTGACCCTAGCGACTGGGAAGACTTTAGCGTTCAGTCGATTCAATTTGGTATTGATCCAGATGACGAGGATGGAAATTATCTTTTACAAATAAAAGAAAGAAGTTAAGTACCAAGACAAATGACTTCTCCTAATCAGTAAAAAATTTAAGACTCTGTATAATCACGTAATCGAGAGGATTGATCCCACCGAATTCAGGTAGATCAGTCCTCTTTTTTTTAGCAATTACTTATTCCCAAGGAAAATCCCAGATGGCTTGTCGCTCCGCTAAATGCTCAATGAAATAATTCCAGCGCTTCTTGATAAAGTATTTGCGATAAATGCCTTGATAGCCATGCCGTTGACTGGGTAAAATTAAAAGGTCAAATTCTTTGTTGGCTTTAATGAGTGCTTCCGCCAATTTGAAGGTCGCAGACGGATTCACATTATCATCTAAGGCACCGTGAACGAGTAACAATTTCCCTTGTAAATTCCCTGCTAAACTAATATTCGAAACTGCTTCGTAAGTTTCATCTACCGGCCAGCCCATATACATTTCGGGCCACCAAGCCTTCTCCATTCTAAAATCGTGATCCGCCGAGCTGGCGACGCCCACTTTATAAAATTCCGGAAAAGCCAGCATCCCATGCCCCGCATCGTAACCACCCGCCGAATGCCCAAAAATGCCTACTCGATCTATATCTATCCAAGCATATTTTTTGGCTAACTGCCGAATGGCTAGCACGTGGTCTTCTAAGTTGTTTCCCATATTTTTGTAAGAATGGTCATGGAAACTTTTAGCGCGCCGAGCGGTTCCCAAACCGTCAACCATCACCACGATAAATCCTAATTCAGCCAAAGCCTGATTTTGTACGGCTTTATCAAAAGAACGGGGAAAAACTTGGGTATGCGGTCCCGTATAACTATGATCAATAATGGGGTATTTTTGCTGTGGGTCAAAATTAGTAGGTTTCCAGATGGCACCGTAAATATCGGTTTTACCATCTTTTGCGATCAGTTGAAAGACTTCTGGTGCTTGCCAATTTGCAAATTGCACAGCGTCCAACTGTGCTTCCGTTAAAGCCGCAACTGTTTTTCCCGTAAGGGCCACACGCAACACCGTTTTCGTTGGCGTAGATACCGTAGAATAACTATCCGAAAAGTAGTTGCCCTCCGGCGCAAAAGAAATGATGTGATGACCAAGCTCTGGCGTCAACAACTGCACCTTACCATTCAAGTCACAACGGTACAAACGATCGTGATACGGATTACTGCCAGCTTCTTTTCCTGCCGCCGTGAAGTAAATATCTCCCGTTTCTTCGTTGAGGTAATGCAACTCATGAATGTAATAATCTCCCCGCGTCAGCGCTTCTGTTTTTTGGGTGGCTAAGTCTAGCTTATAAAGTTGTCGCCAACCGCTTCTTTCCGATAAGAAAAATGCTTTTCCCAATTTTTCAACGATGCGATATTCAAAATTATCAATATTCGTTTTGCTCGTTTCTTCCACTAAAATCGTCGACTCGTTTTGCTTTAAATCTAAGCGCAGGAGATATTCTTTCTGAAATCCTCGTGCTGCGTAATTGGCATACACCACCCCAGAAGTAGCAGACCAAGTATGCCGTACGGAGTTGATATGCGTAGTTTGAGGCAATACGGTTTTCACTTCTTTTTTCGTTGCGACTTGATAAAAAACAGCTTGCATTTTCACCATCGTTGTATCGCCGGGCGAACCTCGATAATAAGAAAGCAAATTAGGGCGATAAGCTTCGTCCTTACTCCAATCCAACAAGTACATTTTATCTGCATTGCGAGTATCACAAATATTGGTCATAAACCATTTAGAATCGGGAGACCAATTGACCCCAAAGCGTGCTGGTCGCTTACCATTTTCACCTTCCATTTGGTCAAACCAACCATACCAACTTCCGTAACTGTATCCGGGCTGACCATCAACACTCAGCTGATGTTCCTCCCCCGTTTTGACAGAAACTAAAAAGAGATTATCATTTTTTGCGTAAACGATCCACTGACCATCCGGAGAAATACTTTGTTGGCGCGTCGGTAAGTCAAGCATTGCTGGAGCTTGTAGCGAAAGCTTATTCTTAGTCGGTTCAAAATAGTACTCCTTCTCCTGATAAGAAAATTGCAAACTATCTTGTCCAATTTTTTCGACCGAATCAAAAGGTAAAGCGGTAGCTTGCAAAGTATCTCCCGTCAACTGAGACAACTGATCTGCAAGGACAACTTGATCAAATAGCGGCGCTACTCGATAGTCCACAAAATCCACGGATTTAAAAAACTTGCCCGCTGCACTATATTCCAAAAACCACATTCCAGTACCATCCGCAAACCAATGTGGCCGAGTGTACAGATTAAAAGCAGTTTTATTATAGTACCGATCATAAGAAAAGCTTAGCGCACGTTCGTAATCGGTAAGCTGCATCGGCGCCCGTTGAGCAGCGGTTGACGTAAGGAAAATAATCAATAAGGCAAAAACAGGTATTAGCTTTTTCATCGTCAAGGGGTATCTTTATTAAATTAGTCTCGGAAATGCTTAAAGATAAACAATAAAGTCTTTCGAAAAAAACACCTAAAGTCACACTTGTTTAAAGCTAAAGCGGAACCATTCTTTAACGCTGCTTTATAAACAACTTCTTGAAAAAAGTCCTATTTTTAGCTTCTGATATGAAAGAAAACTTACATCCAAGGAGTCGTCACCGCGCTAATTACGATTTTGAGGTTTTGACGAAGGTTTGTCCCCCGTTGACGGATTTCCTCCGGCCGAATCCTCGGGGACAACAGACGATTGATTTTGCCAATCCAAAGGCGGTAAAATTGTTAAATAAAGCATTATTACTGCATTTTTATGGTTTGAACGATTGGGATATTCCGGCGGGATACTTATGTCCACCGATTCCTGGCAGAGCAGATTATTTACATTACATCGCTGACCTTTTGGCAAAAGAAAATAATGGAAAGATTCCCCGTGGGAAATCTATTCGCGGCTTGGATATTGGGCTTGGCGCCAATGCGATTTATCCAATTATTGGGCAATACGAATACGCTTGGTCTTTTGTGGGAACGGAAATTGATCCCGTCGCTTTGGAGAACGCAAAACGGATTCGAAAAGAAAATGTAAACTTAAAAGCTACGCTGGAGGTTCGCCAACAAACTAATGCGCAGCATATTTTTCATACGATCATTCAGCCTCAGGAATACTTTGACTTTACGCTTTGTAATCCTCCTTTTCATGCTTCTAAAAAAGAGGCAAAAGCAAGTGCGCTACGTAAAGTGAAGCAGCTCCAAGGAAAAGCGAAGGCTAAAAAATTGACCTTAAACTTTGGCGGACAAGCCAGAGAACTATATTACGAAGGTGGAGAAATTGCCTTTCTGAAAAAAATGATTCAAGAGAGCAAGCAATTTGCCACGAGTTGTTGTTGGTATAGCAGCCTCGTATCTAAACAAGCCAACCTGCCTGCCATTCAGCGAGCGCTCCAACAAGTCAAGGCGGAAAGTATTGAAATCATTCCGATGGAGCAAGGCAACAAAAAGAGTCGCATCGTCGCTTGGTCGTTCCTATCTACTACGCAGCGTAAGGCTTGGCGAAGCTTGCGTTGGACTTAAAAGGTTTCGAAGCAAATCTTTTAAGTCCTTCCCTTTTATTGACAAAAGTGTATCTTTAAAAAAAATCTAAACTCTATGCGATCTTTACTCCTCACGCTACTCCTACTCTGCTCTATTAATAATATCGGAACTGCCCAAAGCTATCACGAAAAACTAACTGACGTTGCGAACGAGCATCAACTCATTGGAATGTCTGTAGTCGTAGTTTGCGAAGGTGAAGTAGTTGACGTTTTCCACCACGGAAAAGCGAACGTAGTCAATGATCTTCCCATTACGGATAGTACCGTTTATCGAATTGCCTCGATCTCTAAAGCCGTTACGGCTACGGTATTAATGAAGCTTTACGAAGATGGAAATTTTGCCTTGGATGATGACATCAACGATTATTTAGACTACTCGGTGCGCAACCCCAATTTTCCAGATCAAAAGATTAGCTTTAGAATGTTGTTGTCGCACACTTCGAGCTTACAAGATGGTACGGGATACAGTCCTTTCTTAGCAGAAACTTACGCACAAAATCCCATTCCTTCGATCAAAGAACTTTTGTTACCCTCGGGCAGTGCGTACACCGCAAATATGTGGCGCTTAGAAACACCGGGTAGTTTTTTCACTTATAGCAATGTCAATTTTGGCTTACTGGCCACGCTGGCAGAAAAAATTTCTGGGCAACGTTTTGATCAATACGCCAAATCCGTTTTATTGGAACCACTTGGCATCACGGGCAGTTTTTACGTTAACGATTTGCCTAACATTAATAATGTTGCTACGCTTTATCGAAACTCCATTCCACAATCTGATAATTATAATGGCACTTATCCTCCTCCTTTCGACGAAAGTCAGTATACGATTGGCGACAATGGGATTCGTTCTTCGCCGCACGGTGGGTTGCGAGTAAGCGCTTTAGAACTAAGCAATTTTTTGCGGATGCACGCAAATCACGGTAGGTTCAATGGTACTCAAATTTTGGATAGTACCACGGTCGCGTTAATGCACGAAGCGCAATGGACTAAGAATGGAAATAATGGAGACAATTATTATAACCTCTTTAATGAATGGGGTTTGGGCTTGCACTCCGTCCGCAATACGCCCAACGGCGACCTTATCTTTCCGGGCACCAAAATGCTTGGTCATCCCGGAGAAGCTTACGGCTTAATTAGTGATCTTTATTTTGAAAAAGAAAAACAGTTTGGGTTTATTTTCATTACGAATGGATACGCCGGAACGGAAAGCTACAGTTTTGGCAGCAACAGTGCTTATTACCAACCCGAAGAAAAAATATTTGCCTTGATCAAAAGTTTTCAATTTGATGCTTGTGCAACGATTACCACCGCTACGGAATCTCCTACGGCTACTAAGGCAGCTTACGCAGCGAGTATTTTTTATAGTAGCGGTACGCAACAATTACATTTCCACGAAGATTTTCAACGGGGTGAAATTTATAGTACTGCGGGACAATTGGTGCATCAATTTTCAGTAAAGGGTTCGACGGAGCGTTTGGGGGATTTGCCATTGGGCGTATATTGTGTTTTACTACGAACGGAATTAGGGATGGTGGCTAGGAAGATTGTCGTGGTGTATTGATGGTCAGCATTCGAAGATATTGAGGAATGAAGTGGTAGCTTAGAAAATGAGGGTGAGGTGTCGCTCCTACGGAGCTTTTATTCGTTTTGAGTTTTGTTAGTAAGG
>CALFBG010000066.1 GCA_937951685.1 uncultured Saprospiraceae bacterium
GAAAAGACAAGACACTGGAAAGTTTATCAAATTAGTCTCTCGCTAAGTATTAGAAACAAGTTCTATTAAAACAGGAGCAACCAATTGAATTGGCTACTCCCGTTCTTATTTTGATCTATTTATTATTCTATTTAGTACTCAAGTACCCATACCATCTAGAATCGATTAACAACAAATCGTTTTGTAATTCGATTGCCTTCTTTCGTCTCAATAGAAAGGAAATACATACCTACACTTAAGTCAGAGACGTTCATTTGAATAGTGCTAATATCTCCTGCAATTTCTTGCGTTTGAAGTACTTTGCCATTCATATCCAACATCTTCACTTGGATCGTTGATGCGGTAGAAAGCTGTAATTCAACATTTAAATAATCGTTAACTGGGTTTGGAAATAATTTGACGCCACCATAGCTTCCGTTCAATTTATTATTTCCACAAGCACCAGAGTTAGCATTTCCTGCGGTAAAATCGCAAGTACCAGCATAAGTACTCGCACCACTACTACAATTAGCACGAACTTCCCATTCGTAAGTTGTATTATTCGACAAGCCCGATATGGTAATATTGGTATTAGCAGTATTGAAGTTAGACCAATTCGTACTTCCTGCACTTCTTACTCGAGCATCATAGCTAGTAGCTCCACTCACTGCTGACCAATTCAACTTAGCTCTTTTAGGTTTGATATTCGACGCAGATGGATTACTTGGTTCATCACAAGAAGTGGAACAAGGTGCACAAGGACCGCCACAATCAACGCCCGTTTCTCCTTGATTTTGGATGCCATCAGAACAAGTTGCCGTTGCGCAAGGCGCACAAGGACCGCCACAATCAACGCCCGTTTCTCCTTGATTTTGAATGCCATCAGAACAAGTAGGTGTAGCACTTGCACCACAACCTCCCGAATTTAAAAAGCTTGCTTTTGCACCACCCGCAGCGAAGAGCGCTTGCATCCGGTCTCTTTGTCCCGCAGTGTATAAATTCATACAAGCATCATCGGAGTAATCCATGTAGTTCTGCACCATGTCTACTGTACTACAAGAAACATGTCCGTTGGCGCAACCATAGTTAGGCGCATCAGAAAGCGGTGTATCTCCCACAAAGTCATCAACACTACATCCTCCGTCGCCCCAAATATGACGAAGGTTCAACCAGTGACCAACTTCGTGTGTTCCTGTTCTTCCTAAATTAAACGGAGCTTGAGCAGAACCTCCACGACCAGTATAGGCATAATCTAGAACAATACCGTCCGTAGCCGGATTACCACCGGGGAACTGCGCGTAACCTAAGATGCCACCACTAATATTACAAATCCAAATATTAAGATATTGAGAAGCATCCCAAGCATCAAAACCACCACCACCAGCAGATTTCATTTGATCGTTCGTTTGCCAAGACTTTTTATTTGTACTTCTTCTTTGGATTCCAGTAGTACTATTGCCATTAGGATCTACCGTCGCTAAGCAAAATTCAATTTCTGTATCTGCTGCTTGCCCCCAAGTATTATTGGCATCAGCATTTGTTCGACGAAAATCTTCATTTAATACATCAAGCTGGCTTTGTAGTTGTGCCTGACTAAGATTCTCAACAGTTTTTTTATAAATGACGTGAAATACTACCGGTATCGTTACTAATTCTCCCGCACGTAAGTTAGCTGGGGGATTAGCGAGGTATTCTCTTGTAAAATTTTCAATACGTTCCATCTTCTGAATGAGCGCTGGATTTTGTTGTTGCAATTCCTGTAAGTGGTCCATAGAACCACAGTTTCGTTGTGCAAAAGATACCAATGGAAGCATTAATAATAAGCAAAAGGATAAGAGTAAACTTTTTTTCATAATAATTTTTTTTAAGTAATATTTGAAAATAAATGCAATGAATAGACTAAAGCCCTGATTAGAGGACTAAGCATTCAAATTGATTATTTAGGGTAAGTTTATTTATTATAATACGCTCGAGAAAAGAAAAGTGAATATGAAAGAAAACATAGATGTGTTTAGCACTTTGCATCCAAAAGTATTATTTTTATTTGAATAAAAATACTTTGCCTTGAACATTTTTCGAAATAATGTTATATAATCCCACCAAAACACAGTTAATCAAACAAGAACACCTTGTTTCTACAAAATTTAACCAAGCCATTAATTTCTTTAAAAAACGCAGCTAACATAGCGTTTTGCACGAAGATTCGGACATTTATTAGGCTGGTAAAACAAAAAAATCGCTGTCCGCTAAAATATTGCGATCCGTCTCCTCAATGAGCTAAGATTTATTTTATCAAATTAGTCTCTCGCTAAATATTAGAACGAAGTACACATAAAAAATGGATCAAGAAACTTTCTTCTTGATCCACTTTTTAATCATAATATAGCGCACGATGTAAGTGCTCAGCATCCTTAACTCAAGTTCATCGGCACGTCCATCAACAAAACTTTAGCATCGCTATCCGCTACGACTTCGATGGTTTCCAATTCCCACAATCCATAACCATCTCGCTTGCTTAATTTTTGTCCATTGATCGTCACCTCTCCTTCTAAAATAAAAGCGTAAACACCATTATCTTTTGCCTTGATTTGGTAACTTTCTTGATGCCCAGCACTAAAGTCTCCCAACTGAAACCAAGCATTTTGGTGAATCCAAACGCCTTCATCGGCTTGATTTGGCGAAAGTATTTGTTGAAATTTATTTTTTGAAGCTTGACGCGCTAAAGTAATTTGATCGTAACGAGGTTCTACATTTTTTTTATTGGGAAACAACCAAATTTGTAAAAATCGTACCTCTTCTGCTTCGTGCTGATTGTACTCGCTGTGGAAAATTCCCGTACCCGCGCTCATCGCTTGCACGTCTCCTTCCTTGATAACCGCAACGTTTCCCATGCTATCTTTGTGCTCCAATCCTCCCGCAAGTGGAATCGAGATAATTTCCATATTATCGTGCGGATGTCGACCAAAGCCTTTCCCGCCTGCCACGACATCATCGTTTAAGACTCGAATGACGCCGAAATTCATGCGCTCTGGATTGTAGTAATTTGCAAAACTAAAACTGTGATGACTATCTAACCATCCGTGATTTGCCCGACCTCTCGTCGTGGCTTTATGCAATACTGATTTTCCCATGATTTTCTGATTTAAATGATTTGAATCCGTTTCAACAACTTCATTCGGTAAGTGATTAAACCCAACTTGTTCCATCAATTTGTCGTAAGTCGAAACCTGCTGCTGCGTTTGTTCCGCTGTTGCTAAAGTATTTCCCGCAAGCATCCCCGCAGCTCCCAATAATGATCTTTTCAAAAATTTCTTTCTATCCATAATTCTTAGTTAGTTTAATCTCTTGATTCATTCAGTTGTTTTACAATTACAAAAGTAAGCCCAAATCGGGCGCTAGGAAATATGAAAATGCGCGTAAAACTTATGAAAATCCGAAGAGAAGGCTATTTTATAAATTTTGAAGGAGCAATCCCCGTACATTTTTTAAAAAACTGACTGAAATTAGCAGGCTCCGAAAAGCCTAATTGGTAAGCAATCGTTTTCATGGGAAAATCCGAAAATCGCAATAAGCGTTTCGCCGCGACAATAATCCGACTTTGAATGTGCTCTTTGGTCCGCTTTCCCGTCAAGGCTTTAATTGAAGTATTCAAATAATCTGAAGTGATATTGAGCGCCTCCGCGTATTGTTGTACCTGATGCCAGTCTTTATATTTTTCTTCCAACAAGGCTTTAAAATTGCGGAGTAAAGTCACAGAGGCTTGCACTTTTTGGGTATTACTGTCTTGTTGTAACGCACAAATACTATGACTATGAATCAACAAGAGTTTCAACCAAGCCCCAACGGCGTGGTATCTAAATTTTTTGTCGGAATGGAAATAAGCAAACATTTTTTCGGCAATGTCTTGCAATTCGCTCAACTCTTCCGCAGTCAACCGCAGTGGTGGCGTATAGCCAAAATCGTGAAAAAGATACAAATCTTCAATGAAGCGATAATCAATCCCATTTTCCAGCATAAACTGACGAGAAAAACTCAGGGCGATTCCTACCGATTTTTTTCGTTCCATAATTTGATGAACTTGCCCCGGACTAATAAACCACAATTGCCGATCTTCAAGCACAAATTCGTTGAAATCAATTAAGTGTTTTCCCGCCGCAGTTTCCACCAAAAGCACAATAAAGTAATCGTGGCGATGTGGTTCGTCTGTTTGCCCTTGATTTTTTTCGTAGATCGTTTCCATCCGCTTGATTTCAAAAGCATGTTGTTCTTGCGCTGGAGCTACGATTTTATAAGTCTTAATTTCCGTCATTGCCTACTGGTCTATTTTATACGAAAAGCTAAGATAATGAATTTGCCAGTTGTAATCAATCCACAAATTTCAAACATACCTTTAAGGCAATTACTCTCGGCAGATAATTATTGCTATTTTTGTTTGATCACGCTAGTACACTGTAATTTAAGTTTATTGATATTTTGAGCTTTGGATTTTTATGCTAATCGAGGAATGCCCGGAGTTTGATAGCCTTAGCTATCATAACGAGGACAAGACGAAGAGTAGGATAAAAAGACAGGTTCAAAATGTTAAGTAATTT
>CALFBG010000067.1 GCA_937951685.1 uncultured Saprospiraceae bacterium
AGTTTATTTACGTCCGTAAAATTTACCTATTGGAGCGCGCTCTTAACGCCAAGTTTTTTCTTAAACAGCTCTTTTCTTTCCGCGTTGCTGCTTTCCATTGCGCGACAACCTGCTACAGCTCAGCTCAGCAAAAAAACAGCGCAACCCGAAGCAGTTTTCTCCAGCAAAACAGTCGTATCCGAAATCGCGCCAGCATCAATACTCGCAGGTTCCGTAGCAGAAACGGAGGTGGAAGTGGAGATTAAATACTAAGACAAAAAGAGTTTACAATTTATCTTTTCTCCGCAGATCGATG
The DNA here is from genome assembly GCA_937951685.1 of uncultured Saprospiraceae bacterium. GTDB lineage: Bacteria > Bacteroidota > Bacteroidia > Chitinophagales > Saprospiraceae > CALFBG01. The sequence goes on from CALFBG010000067.1 coordinate 296, forward strand.
CTTTGACAAACCTTACTTTACAATTACAAGAAGTTCAATCCCTAAAAAAGTCCAAAAAAAAACATCTCTAATCTAGATTAGAGATGCCGAATTCAACAAAAAACATTCGTCCTATTTTTTAGTCCGAATATCAAAGTCCTTGTGGACGAACCACTTCTACCCATTTTCCTGGCTGCCGTGCACTAATCGTATTATCATACATTGCTGCGCAAGATACAGAGGGCAAATAATATCTTCCCGGATAAGCTGCATTGAGCTGTACCGTGTAAACTTTCGTTTTATTTTTTGGGATATCAAAGTAAGCATAAACGCGATCGTCTCTAATATCTCGATACGTCGGTTTAGAATCATCAATTCCTCTGGATAAATTATCCATTCTTGTATTCTGGATTTCCCAACCCGAAGGAAAAACTTGCGTTAAAGCCATTTCTTGATAGTTAATCCCTCTTCGCCCCGGATTGGTTACCGTTACTTGAGCATAAAAATCCATTCCCTGTTCGATACTCGCCGGATCAATTGATTCTCCTTTTAAGTTTTTGTACGCTACTTTCAACTTCAAATCATTTTCCGCCACTGTTTGATCTCCAATTACAGGTTGACCAGAACTAATCAGTCTTGCGTAAATTAAACCATTTTTCGTTGTATTTTTCAAATTCAAGCTTTGGCTTGCTGTACCATTGATCGGAATTTCAATCTGCATCATTGGACTATTGGATCCAGCGTTAACCACCCCTTGACCAGCAATACTATAAGAAAAGTTAAACTCCTTTGAGATTTTTTGTTTTCCAATGTACTTACCAATCGCTAATAAACTGTACGCTACCGTCTGTGTACTGTGCCATCGCCCTCCACTCAACTCATTTGCTACTATTTGCAACAACTCGGCTCCTTCCTTTTGCTGTCCCAATATAGTCAAAGTTTCCAATATCATAGCACGATCTCGCAGTCCAGATCCAAAAGTATAGGATAATTCTTGATAATTCTCAACTTCTGTAGACAGATTGTTGATTATTCCTTGTGCAACTTCTTGTTGTCCAGCCAAAGCGTAGCTGGCAGCCAAGCGCCATTTAGCAGTATTTGCCAACTTGGAGCGCTCCCGTAGTCGATTCATTGCGCCAACTTCAGGTGCATTCGCTAGTGCTAAAACGTACAATCGATAAGCTTGCATTAAATTACTATTTTGTCCGTAAAGTCCTAATCTATCTTGTTCTGGATCCCATTTTCTAGCCAACTTTTTTTGCAAGGTTAAGGCACGTTCCAACATCATTGGTGGCATCGTATAGCCTTTTGCTTTCGCTTCTAATAAGAAGTGACAAACATAATTCAAAGACCACAGGTTACGCGAGGAACTTCCCGGCCAGTAGGCAAAACCACCATCTCCCATTTGAAAGTTCTTCAACCGCTCGATCGTCGCCCGCACAATTTTAGGTAATTTTTCTTTTTGTTCGCTATTCAATTCCAGCAAGCGATCAACATACAATAAGGGAAAAGCCGTTGAAGTCGTTTGTTCCAAACAACCATGCGGATAACGCAACAAATAATCTAAGCGACTTCCCAAATTGATGGGTGGAATGCTCGATACTTCTAAGATGGCTTTGTTCGTTCCAATGATGCCTACGGGATCTATTGCAATATTCCAATCGGCGTTGGCTTGTAGGATTTCGGTTTTCACATCCGTTACAAACGGATTAGGGTTACGCACGTCGATTTCAATTTCTTGTGAAGCCGTTTCGCCACCACCCGTTGCCGTTACGACGAATTTAGCAAAACCAATATTCTCGTCAACTTCAATATCAAAATAAGCCATTTGTTCGCCCGGTCCGTCGAAGCTTAAATTTTGCTCCGTGCTTCCCACAAAATTGACTAAGCCATTAACTTCTCTTGCCGTAATTTTCACCGCTTTAACTTTTTTCTCCATTGCAAACACCGTGACGGGCAACCGCAGTTTTTCCGTTGGACCGAGCACACGTGGTAAAGTAGCCAGCACCATTAAAGGCTTGCGTACCGGCGTCGTTTTCTCAGCGCTACCGTAAGCTGTTTTATTGGCGGCAACGACCATGGTACGTACAGAACCAACATAATTAGGAATATTGATTTTATGTTGTGACTTTTTACCTGGATTCAAGAAAAATGGACCGAGGTGACGCACCACTGGTTCGAAGCGATTGGCTTTCTTTCCTTCTTTAACATTCACCTTTTCGCCGTCTCCACCGATACTTAAAATGCGTTCCAAATTCCCGCCGTAAGCTCCCAATACTTTATCGTATAAATCCCAAGTTTTAACGCCCAAGGCTTCTCTTGCGTAGAAATGATTCCACGGATCAGGCGTTTGAAAGTTGGTCAGATCTAATAAACCATCGTCTACCAATGCGATGGTATAAGCCATTGCCTTACCCGATCCTTCAGAAACTTCTACCACGACGGAAGATTCCGGTTCGAGTACTTCGGGCATTTTGATCTTAGGTTCGAGCTTCGTGGCTGGATCTTCTACCCGAATTGGAATCACACCATACATTCTCATTGGCAAATCATTTTTGACTTGTCCGTGCGGTTGAATCAAGGCAACGTTCGCATAGATCGTTGGCGTCATCTTTTCAGTTGCTTCAAATTTGAAAATATTTTCTCCTGGTTTGGCGTCAAGCCAATACGTTTCTAATACCGTCGTTCCATTTTCAATAGAAATTAAGGCTCGACCTTCTTCTCCCGTGGGAATGCTCAACTCAATTTGATCGCCCACTTCGTAGGTTTTCTTTCCAGCTGCAAAAGCCAACATCGCCGCTTCTTGCCGATTGAAACTACCTCCTTCGTCGTACCAAGGATAGCCTGCGTAGAAATAAGTTCCCGCGCAGTGCCCAGAAACGGGATCACAAACCCGAACCAAGTAACGTCCCCAGTCGCTGACAGCAACGGTCCAATCCACTTTACCATTTTGCTTGGTCGTCAATTGAGCCGTTTTAATGGCACCGTGATGATTGCCGGAGTTGAATTGAGAGCTATTGTCATTGCCTTGATCCCACCACCAACGCCAGTTTACACGGTATAAGCCCACGTCGAGTGCTTTCCCCCCTCTAGCTTGTCCGTCTTTATTCACCGAAGCGAAGCTAATACTACTTGCTTCGTTCACTTTCAGTTGTCGCTGACCATATTTATCTTTGGGGATATTGATTCCGGCGTAAGTTTCGTAAGGGTGATAAATGATGGAGCTATTGTCGATACTAAAGTCTCCTCCTTTTTCAAAAGCCCGAATCTTAAAATTCGCTTTCAACTTTCCGGGAGCAGCTTCGGTGTTACTGAATTTCGTAGGAATTTTGGCAATTCCTTGTGCGTCCACTTTACCCTCAAATAAGGTAAACGGTTCCGTCTTCACTTTTCGGCGGGCATCATCAAAAACGAATTTTTTGAAGTCATCAAACTGCGTGGTCATGCCTTTTAATTGAACCTCAACTTTCGCTTTTAGGTTTTTTGCTGGTGCGCCGTGCAACCAATTCACTTTTAAATCGCCTTCTAGGTTTAAGTCTGAAGCAGCTAATTCCGCTTTCCCAAAATCTAGGTCAATTTTCAAGCGATTAGGCTTAACCGTTTCTACTTTTAAATATTTTTGGAAACTTGCACCACCAACTTTTACGAGCGCGCGCCAGTTACCGGTTGGTGCATCCGCTGCCGTTGCACAAGCCAATGGATAGATATTATTAACGTTTTCAATACTCGTCATTTTTTGCTGAAGCTGTCCCCGAGCGTCGTATAATTCAAAATTAACTGGATGATCAACGGGTAATTTTCCCGACTTATCTTCTAGTACAAAATCCAAATAAATCGAATCCCCCGGTCGCCACACGCCGCGATCTCCATAGATAAAACCTTTCAATCCTTTTTGAGTTTTATTACCTGCGACATCAAAACGACTGAGCGACAAAGAACTTCCGTCAATCAAGCGCAAATAGCCTTTTTGTTCATCGTGATCCGCCATTACAATAAATGGCTTTTGTTCCAAATCATCAATTCTTACCATACCTAACTGATCCGTATTTGCCGAGCGTAGGAGTTGTTGCTGATAATCGTAAAATTCTAAATGAACGTTTTGGATCGGCTTAGATGTTCTCAAATCTGTCACGACCACCAAAACGCTACCATCTTCGCCCTGCTTCGCTAACATTCCGAGATTAGAAGAAAAAATATTACGTTGAACGAAATTCTCTGAATGGTAATAAGCAGGATAACAAGGGTCTTTTTTATGCTTATACTGATAGCCACTATACCATTCTGATCCATTCATAATGGATTTAATCTCTCCATCTTCATCAAAAGGATTTTCAATGGTCGCTAGGTTATCCGTAGTGGCATCATCGTTTTCACAAGCGTAGTTGGTGTAGTTTTTTCTAAATCCAATTCTCACTTGATAAATCGCGTAAGGATCTGCGACGATCAAACTGCGAAGGTCCAGCGCATATCTAGTCCATTCGCCCGTTTTCGCCGTCGGATTCAACTCGCTCAACGAAACTTTCTTTTGCAATACAATCCGACCGACTCTAGCTAAATCTCCCCCGTAATTGTTTCCATATTCATAATCGTAATTATTGTAATATTGCGTACCACCATCCAATTGATTCGTTTGCAAAAACTGTAGGATATTATCATTGTATATTTTAAAAACTTCAACGTCCACGGCATCAAGACTAATCGCCTCGAAAGGCAACACTAAGCCATCCGAGTTGGGCATAATAACACCTTGACCAACCAATCTTACTTGTGGCTTACTGTCTACGAAAGTAATTTTCCAGTTTCCGGCTTGCTGCATTTTCACCTTATCAGTATTCAAAATACCCGGATAAATATTAACCGTGCGACTGCCCGAAATCCGTTTGGAAGGATAAACGCGAAGTTGGTTCCCATCAACCGTAAATTTTAATTTGCCATCATAATCTTTAATCCGTACCAAACCCGCAAAGTTTTGGACCTGCGATAATGGATCAGAGAATTGTAAGACAAAATATTGATCTTGGTGTTGAACAACCCGTGCGTTCATCACTTTGAAATTCCCAATAGCAGGAATAGAAACCGCCTGAGTGCCATTCTCTTTGATACCGATGGGACTTCCTTTCCAAGAAAGCATCAAATCAGTATCTTCGTTATTCCGCTGAATGCCTGGAATCGTAAACTCATGATTTAAAGTATTGGCGTGATTCCAACGAATTGGCATTGCTTTACCATTATATTCTGCGACTAGCAAAGCTTCTACCTTTTCTGCTGGTACGGCGTCTGAGATAAAAACTTTCCCCGATAACGCTTGCTCCTTCGTATCCTTATTAACCGTTTGCATACCTTCCGTCGTCACTTCGAAGAATAACTCTTTGGTACGAAAGTCAAACTCAAAAACTTTAACTTCTTCCTCCACACCTTCAAAAAGAGATTGGAGCGATACATTTCCTACGTAGTTTTGTTTGGGCGCTAAGCTTTCTTCTGGTGTAAATAAAATGGTTCGATCATCTTCCCAGATGGCTGTTCCAGCAATTTTGGGCGTAAACCAGATTAAGTCGGATTTCGTCACTGCGCCAATTTTACTTTTATCTACTACGGCACTGACGAAACGTACTCTGATCGGAGCAGCGTTAGAAATTACACCAGCAGTATAGGCGTAAACGTAATTATTAATTTTGTTGGACATGGTTTTTGCCTTGTATTCCTTTTTACAAGAAAACTGTAGCAAAGTCACCGTGGCTAACAATAAAAAAATAAAGCTGGATTTGAAAGGAGCTGGAAGTCGGTTTAGCATTATTTATTCGATTTAGTTGAAAGGGGTTTTACAATTAATTGCGGTAAAGCTTACAATATATTAAAAATATTTAAAATATATCAGGAAGTAATATCTCCTAATAAAAGTTCTCTAGGTTAAAAATTCCTTGTTTTCAAAATTAAAAATTTTGCACGGAGGAAGCTTAAGCAATGAGTATTCGTTGGGAACAAGTTATTATTTGTTCCAATTTTGCGTTTTTTTGAAATTTGTTTGAGTCGTAGTTACTTTCACGGCTAATCCTGATACCTAGCAAATCAGTAAGCCTTCATTTTGAAGGCTTCTTATATTACCTTATGTTACAGTTTATTAGTGAATGCTACGCAATGGGTGAGTTTTGGTTTTTAGTTCTACAATAATTCGTAATTCTTGCTGGAATAGTAGCTATTTTCTTTGCAGTTGTTTTAAAAAATAATCCTAAACATCTTAAACCGAAGTTCGTATTTTCTCGTTATAAAGCATAATGAAAGCTGATATTTTTAACTACCAAGCTGATTATTTTGTTTTTTGTCGGAGTTATTCAACAAAGTTGTTTTAAAACAGTGCCGAAAATAGTGGCGAACTGTATTTTGTACTAAAGGTCTGGGATTCAGAATAAAGCCAATAAAGTTATTTAAGTATACGAAGCCAAAACTTGGAACTGAATTTGTAAAAATAAAACTAGGTCGATGGGAATGTCCGTAAATATTCCATAAACTTTGCCGCAGTGCCCTTATTAAATAAAAGAACATTTATATCATGACTGATTTTCTACCCTTGTTTCCGCTAAAACTAGTTGTATATCCAGGCGAAAGCTTGAATTTACACATTTTTGAGCCGCGTTACAAGCAGCTTATTCGGGAGTGTGAGGAAAACAATATCACCTTCGGGATTCCAGGCTTTATCAATAGTGAAGTGATGAATTTTGGGACGGAGATGGAATTACTCAGCGTAGAGAAACGCTATGATAGCGGCGAAATTGACATTAAAACCCGTGGACTTGACATTTTCAAAATCAAAGAATACTATCGCGTTACGCCCAATAAGCTCTACGCGGGAGCTGATATTGAACGGCTGGAAAACAGTAATGAGAAAGATTTAGAACTCAACGAAGCTATTTTAAACAATCTTTCTGAGTTGTACAGTGTCCTCAACGTCAAAAAACCCATTCCTAAAAATGGTCATTCCTTCT
>CALFBG010000068.1 GCA_937951685.1 uncultured Saprospiraceae bacterium
TTTGGGTTTAACCCATCTAGTATCGTATAAATTTTTTTTTTCGCAAAAAGCAGTTGCTTTATACTTGGGGCATTTCTTGGAATATTGCAAATCTGAATTACCATACCTAAAAGCTCAGGGACACTTCATTACGATTGCTTAAGCGCTTGTATTATTGAGCTTAAATATTCACTTGATGATCCTGACGGATATCCTTTGAATCTCTTAATTGTCGTTTCGCTTTGTTATATGCTCCGGTGAAAGCGTCCATGAAATCTTCTGCGGTGTCGGAAGCAAAAACTACAGGTCCCGGAACGTGCAACTGAATTTCAGCTAAAACAACGTTTGGCTTTACACCATCATCAAGTTTGAAATAAACTTGTGCTCTCGTCATTCGGTCATTGTAGGTTAGTAAGTCGTTAAGTTGGCTTTTGATGTTTTCTTCTTGCGCATCATTAACAGTAAATGGGGCTTCGATTAGTACTTGCATAATTCTTGTTTTTTATATGAAAATTTTTCAAACAGTTTTTATAGTGTACGTTTAAAAAAATTAAGTGTAAAAATGGTTTTGATTGGGTAATCAATTGAATATAAAAAGGGATTGACTAAGTATATATTGATTGCCCGCTTATTACTAGAAAGGATGACAGGCAGATTTGTTCGATCAGAACGAATCTATTTTTTGAACAAATGTACTGCTCGCTCGTTTTGGAGGAGCTTATTAACTCACAATAATATCTTCTTTAAAATTTAACAATTATGTCCTTTCAAGATCCAAACCAGCAAAATAGTTCAAACCAAGATGTGCCACAGGAAATTGATGTTGATCCAGGGATGATTTTTGAAAAGCTCGATAGTTGGGTAGACGGATTTATTCGACTTTTACCGAATATTGGTGTCGCTTTATTAGTAATATTAATTTTTTACGGAGTTGGTCGAGTCGTTGGTGGAATTGTACGCAAGAGTGCTTCCAGTCGGGATCGTAAAAACCTTGGTGAAATGCTCGGTAGTTTAATCAAGTACACAATTATTATCACGGGGGTGATGTTGGGATTGACAGTCGTTGTGCCAAGTCTAAACCCTGGTGATTTAGTCGCCGGACTTGGCGTTTCATCGGTTGCGATTGGTTTTGCATTTAAAGATATTTTACAAAATTGGTTGGCGGGCTTACTGATTTTAATTCGGCAACCTTTTGAAATTAAAGACCAAATTGTGGTAAATGATTACGAAGGCAGTGTGGAAAAAATTGAAACGAGAGCAACGATTATTAAAACGTATAGTGGCGAGCGAATTGTAATTCCCAATAGTGAAATTTATACCAACGCTGTAAAGGTCAATACCGCGCACGACTCCCGCCGCTCACAATACGATATTGGAATTGGTTATGGTGACGATATGGAGGAAGCGGTTAAAGTGCTCAAAAAAGCGCTTACGGGAATAGAAGGTCTTGATGCGGATAAAGAGGTGGAAGTATTACCCTGGGATTTGGCCGCAAGTTGGGTAACGCTTAGAGTGAGATGGTGGACGAAGAGTCAACGCAGTGCAGTTGTGAAAGCCAGAGTGAAGGTAATTTCAGCAATTAAAAGTGCTTTAGATAAGGCTAAGATTGATATGCCATACGAAACGCAAGTGCAGCTATTTCACGATCAAACAGAAACAGTAGATGGAAACCGAGAAGCACAGCGAGAAGGCTGGCCTGCGGACGGTAAGCAGTCGCAACAAACAACTAAAAAAGCGGATAAAAAATCAACAACTGAAAAAGAGGAATCAAAAGATTCAGATGCTTAAGTACCAATACAAATTAATTTGTCTTAGTGCTTAAGTAGGTTTACCTACTTAAAGTATTTATTTATAAAAAATTAAAATTAAAAATTGTCAAGCAAACCCAAGTTTTACAATTTTGATCACCGATAAAAATTAAGAAAAAATATGAACCAGAAAGAAAAAATTAAAAACTTAATTGAAGCAGCTAGAGTAGGAATGTTCATCACACAAGACGAGGGGCAATTATTTAGTCGTCCAATTGCCGTTACGGAAGTAGATGAAAATCATAATATTTGGTTTTTCACCGATATCAATTCTGAAAAAGTAGAAGATTTAACGGCAAATAAGCAAATCAATTTTAGCTTTGCTAATACGGATGAAAACGCTTACGTTTCTGTTTCGGGAGTGGCAAGCTTAGTAAAAGACCAAGACAAAATTGACGAAAAGTGGAATGTAATGCTCAAGGCTTGGTTTCCAGAAGGAAAAACATCAGAAGCACTCGTACTCGTAAAAGTAACACCAAAATCTGCACAATACTGGGATAGTTCTAGTAGTAAAGTGGTAATGATGTACGATTTAGCGAAGGCCATTTTGACGGGAAAAGCTTACGAAGAAGTGGCGAACGGAGAGCATGCAACAATCCATTATTAAAAGCGTCCTCAAATAACAAATGTTAACGGGGTTCCTTTTTAAGGCTACCAAGTTTCAAGATATAATTTTTTAAAGAAGGCTGTATGGTATTTTAGCTTACTAAAATGCGATGTAGCTTTTTTTTTCTATAAATGCTAGTTTGTTAAAGTGGACTAAGCTGAAGCTCCTATTTGAACCAATTGGCAAGCTGTCTTTTGCTGCTTTGAGCGTAGGTTTCCCCAGCGGAGTAAGCACTTTTGTTGGAAGTTGCCTTAAAGGAACGAAATGTTTAAGTAGAACTTTATTTAAATTTGCGTATCTTCTGACAGCCTGATCAAAAAGTTGAGATACGCTTGTTCTTGAACGAATCAAGATACGAGGTTTTATAGTTTAAATTTGGAGATAAAAAAATGATGAAAAAAAAAGAACGGTACTATTGGAGTAAAATAGTACTGGCGGTAGTTTTAGGCTTGGGGGTAATTGCGACCGCGCTATCTTACGTAGCAACTAGTAAGCTTCATGACCAATTAGCTGCGATCGAAAGCTTGAAATATGAGTCTTTAGATTTGAGTTTGTGGCGAGGGAACTTACAAGTAAAAGGAATTGAGTATCGTGCTGCGGAAGCAGAGAAAGACACTTCCGTAATCACTTGTAGTCAGCTAGGAGTTAGCGGTGTAAGTTGGTGGGATTTGTATTTTCATCAAAAACTTAAAATTGATCATTTAGCACTCACTGGAGTTGAAATACAATTATACGAGACGAGCTTAGAAAAGTGGAAGCAAGCACCACAAACGCAAAAAGAGAATAGTATATTGGAAGTTTTGGTAGCGGATTTTTCCTTGACGGAAATGAAACTATCCTTTATCAAAAAAGATAAAGCGCGACTTCGCCTTGAAGATTTTAATTTACAACTTGGTGAAATTCAGCATCAATTTTCGTCCGCCAAATCTAGTCCTACCTTACAAAATTTTAAGTATACTTTAGCCAAATTGATTTGGGAGCCCGCCAATGGTAATTATGCTTTCTACGGAGCGGGGGTTGAGAGTAGCTTGTCGAGTAAAAACTTTTTGGTCGAGCACCTGGAACTGCGTCCGTTGCGGAGTAAGGAAGCTTGGAAGCATAAGTTTCCACACCGGAAGGAACGCTTACATCTTCAAGGAAATAAAATCCAAGCCAATAATATTGATTTTCAACGATTACTAGCGAAGCAAGAATTAATTCTGTCAGATTTTACGGTCGGCGAATCAAGTCTTAATGTTTTCATTGATGAAACTTTAGCTCCCTGTGAGCAGTGTTACAAAGCTTTCATTCATGAGCAACTATTAGCGGTGCCTTTAGCGATCGGGATTGATAAAATTCAATTAAAAAATAGCTTGATCGAAATTGAAGTCTATAAAGCGCAAGAAAATTTAGCGAAGGTCAGTTTCAAAAAAGTTTACGTATCGCTTTATCACATTAGCAACATAAAGGAGCGAATTGCAGCGCATCCTAAAATTACGGCAGATTTGCAAAGTGATTTCCAAGGTAAGGTTGCTTTGACCGCTAAGGTTGATTTCAACCTTAATGATCCGCTCTATGGATATGCTGTCCGAGGAAATTTAGCGGCAGTAGATTTAGTCGCTTTAAACGAAATTTTTAAAGTAGGAATCCCTGCTAAAGTTAAAACTGGAAATTTACAAAAGCTACAGTTTGATTTTACGGGCGATAATAAACTGGCAAAAGGTTCCGTAGATTTTCAGTATGATAATTTAACAATATCAGTGATGAATGATCAAAAAACAAAGCGGAAAAATTTTCTTTCCAGTTTAATCAATCGTTTGACCGTTAAGAAAAATAATGTACTGGGAACGAAACGCTACGAGAAAGGGAAAATATATTACTCTCGGAAAAAGAGAGCTAGTATTTTTCATCAATGGTGGCACGCGATTCAGTCGGGGCTGAGATCAATTGTTTTGGCAGATATCCTTTTGGAAAAAGAACTTAAATAAGTTTTTATCAAAGCGTTGTGAAGAAATGCTTTACGGAATAGCATAAAAAAATACTTGTTCTTATGGGGAACAAGTATTTAAGTAGATTTATATATATAGATTAACTAGTCATGCATAGCATTTACTAGCTAAATGGACAGCGTAACTGTCATTTTATTTTATGCTTTCGACAACATTTTTTGTACTAGAGAAATTAGTAATAAAACGATGAAAACATAAAATACGATCTTTGCAATTCCAGCGGCTGCACCTGCAATTCCACCAAATCCTAAAGCTCCTGCAACAATTGCAATAATAAAAAAGATAACTGCGTAACGTACCATGATGATTGATTTTAAGTTTTTATATAAAATTGGTTAATAAGTTGCTTCCCAAAAAATGGGTTCTATTTCTTGTAGATTGTTTTTCCTTTACTGATTTTCTTATCAATTGTACTCCGGCTGCCTATGTAGCTATATTGTTGATTAAAACTTCCAGATGGACGTTTACCAATAATATAATGTTTAACATCTAAATCGGGAGCATTTAGAATCAATCGATCAGAAACTCGCATTCGTTCTTCTTGTAAATCCTGTCCAGTAGCTTTCAATTCAGAAATAACAATTAGTTTCGTGCCAGTTGCAACAACTTCTTGAATTTCGAGGCTGTGAGATTCCCCACCAACTTCTGCTTCTGCTACCAATGTAAGTTCTTCTTTCTCGCCTGAATTTGGCATATCTACGTCGATGTACGGTACTGTAATTTCTTCTTCTTCCATCACTACTCGAATTTTAGGAACAGTGACGGTACGTGTTGTTGTTCCAACATCAATGTCAGCCCAATCTACGTCGTAACTTGGTAATTGTCCTGCTTCTACTTCTACCTCTGGAAGCTTCGCTTCTTGAGTTTGATCGATGTCACAGCTTGTGAAATACATAGACAAGCATAAAAGCGAGAGTAAGTAAATGTTTTTTGTTAATGTCATTAATCGTTAATTTGTAATCATGTAGTCTACTACTTCGACTAGTTAGCAGTGAGCTATTCGCCAAAAAAATAGTGCTACGGGTTTGAAAATGGTTAAAATAATATTACTAGTAAGAAAAGATAGTTCTTGTTGGGATTGATTAATTAGCAAACTTTTACTTTTTAATAAAAGTTTGCTAATTGTATTTCGTTTATTGTACTAACTGGTCCGCTAAAGGGATGCTAGGTATTGCATATAAAATGTAAGCTGATTAGTAATTACGCATTATGTACAGTTTCTAAAGTTTGGGTGCGGCTGTGAATCGTTCGTACTTGGTTTCTTTGTGCTACAATTCGGTCGTAAGCCAAGGTTCCAATCGTTAAGTTTTCTAAAGCACTGTCGTATGCTGCTAAAGCGTATTCTTCTCCTCGGTTAATTTCTTTGAGGATCGCTACGTCGTCTTTACTCGCAAAGGCCGCTCTAATGTCCATCCATACTTGGTGAATTTGACCTTCAATAGATTGACCTTTTTCAGGCGTTCCGCCAAGGTTTTTGATACAATCTTTAATTTCTTTTCCAAAGGCGTATCGTTGAGTTGCATTCGCCTTAAACATATTTTGAAGGCTAAGATCTTGTACGTTTTCAGCAGCATCTTTGTAGCCACTTTCAGCGTCGTAAGTTCTTGCTAATAATTCATTTAAAGCATCAATTGATTTCGAGTTATCCATGATAGTTTTTTTTAGGTTAAGGAAATATTGTTTTCATTGGCTAGTTATTCTATTCTAATTAAGAATTTTCACTAGCGCGTAAGCTTTTGTATTTTATGTTTTGTCTTTGCTACTAGAAAGCTTAAACCTAAAGTTTGTTCAAATGAATAAGAAAAAATAATAATTAGAAAACAGAAAGTACCAAGAGGAGACAAGGTAGATTGAGGTAAACAAAAGGATTGAGTTTACTTTTTTTTGATAAAGAAAGGAAAGCAAAATTAAGGATTAAAACTGCTGGCGCTTTTCAGAGAGATATTTCCAGTATCGTTTGGGAACGTGTTGAAGATGCAATTTCATATTCCGTCGTTCGGGAATATTAACACTGTCAAAATAGCTTTTCCAAAGAATTTGATATTCGGGTTCAGATTGGTCTAAGACACTTTCATTCAATTGGCGATACTGCAAGCGCTCGTCATCTTCGAAAGTAATAAACGTTGTTTTGTGCAAATCGTAATAAACACCATAGCGGCGTTGGCTATCGTAGAGGAGCCATTTTTGCGCGGGATAGCGGTCGAGAAAATGCTTGGGCAATAAAGGCAATACATTAAAGTCTGGCTCGATCACTGCGTAATAAATATCATCCTTCGTTCGCTGAAAGCGGACAAAAGCGTGCATCCGATGAACTTCACGACCAATCTTTTTTTTAATTTGGTGGATGCGCAAAACGGTATCATCTCCATAATTATCACTAATGTCGCTTGGGCTATCGAATAGCTTTTGAATAAAATTAAAAAGTAGCATGGAGATATCTGCTTGCTCCGAAAGGAAACATTGATATAAGGTATTCGCAATTTTTTTTGATGCTTTTTTTTCAATACCTTTTCGTACTCGATCTGCCCAGGCTGAATCGGTTTCGACGTAAGTGGCTTGATCAAAAAAATTGCTTTGCCATTCGTCTTCGGGAACGATTTTACTTACGGTTATTTTTAATCGGTATACTTCAAAAACGACGGAAAGTAATCCCGAGAAAGTTCCATCATAAGTTAGTATCATTACAAAGTATTTTAAACGAAATGATCCGGAAAGATTACTGAATAAATTTAATTGGGTTAAGCAAATAAATTTAATTGATTAGCCGCTACTTTAGAACGAGTAGGTTGTAAAAAAGCCTGCCGAATCAATTCGGGTTGTTTACCCAAAAAAATAAAATCCTTGTCGAGGCAAGTGATAAAATATTTTGCCCTTTTGAGTACAACACCAATTTTCTTTAAGTGTTCCATTCGCAACTTACCATGTTTGCGTGCCGCAACGATTTTCTTCGCCGAACGTACACCGATGCCGGGGACGCGGAGAATCACTTCGTAATCAGCATGATTGATATCTACGGGAAAGCGTTCAGGGTTGCGAAGCGCATAAGCTGCCTTAGGATCGAGTTCTAAATCTAACTCAGGATGATGATCGTTGACAATTTCATCAACACCGAAGCCATAAAACCGCATTAGCCAATCTGCTTGATACAAGCGATTTTCACGAACAACGGGCGTTTGTTTGAGCGCAGGCATTCTTTCATCACTGCTGATCGGAACATAACCTGAATAATAAACGCGTTTTAAATTTTGTTTTTTGTATAAATCGTTAGCGAGGTTGAGCACTTGTAAGTCTTTTTCGGGCGTTGCACCAATTACGAGTTGGGTACTTTGTCCTCCGGGGGCAAATTTTGGTGCTCTACGAATGGCTTTTTGTTCTTCTTTAAAACCAGTAATGGTTTCTGCTAAGTAATTCATTGGCTTATAAACATCACCATAATTCTTCTCGGGCGCTACTTTCTTGAGGCTCATCTCCGAAGGAATTTCCAGATTGACACTCAGCCGATCGGCGTATAAGCCAGCTTCGTGAATCAGTTCGTCACTCGCACCAGGAATCGCCTTGAGGTGAATGTAACCATTAAACTTGTGCTGGGTACGCAACTCCTTGGCAATCCGTACTAAACGTTCCATCGTATAATCGGGGTTTTTAAAAATCCCAGAACTTAAGAACAAACCTTCTATATAATTACGTCGGTAAAAATTAATGGTAAGATCAACGACTTCCTGTACCGTAAACGCAGCTCGTTTGACGTCGTTGCTGCGCCGACTGACACAATAGGCACAATCAAAAATACAATGATTAGTGAGTAAAATTTTTAGCAAGGAGACGCAACGACCATCTTCCGTGTAGCTGTGGCAAATTCCCATACCACTGGAGTTTCCTAATCCATCTTTGGTGTTTTTTCGATTACTACCACTAGAAGAACAGGATACGTCATACTTTGCCGCATCGGACAAAATTTCCAATTTCTCTTTTACTCTTTGATTCATAGACTGTCTTTAATAACTTAGTGCATAAAGTTACAATAAAGAACAGTCAAAATCAACAAAAAGTTTTATTATTTATTATATTTAAAACAAAAAATTAGAAAACGGCTTAGGTCCCAGAGAAATCTTATAACGCCCAGTTCAAAAAGCCACTTACAATGGATACAATTGCGGCGAGTGCTAAGGCCCACCAGAAATTTTTGACTTCAAAATCTTTCAAGAAAAAATCTGCAACTTGAATGAGGATAGCGTTGAGCAACCAAGAAAAAATGCCGAGTGATAAAATACCGAGGGTAACAATTTTTAAAAAATTACCGAGGGTAAAGCTGAGTACTGCAATCACGATAGCAACTACAATGGCTTGCAAGAAGTTTTTGACGTAAACGCCAGAGAGTAATTTTGCACCGACAAAAAAGGCAGTGGCAGTGATCAGTATTCCGATGATATTTTCCATGAAGCTTGGTTTTTCGTTTAGTAATAAGGCAACAGATATGATGCTAAAACAGCTTTGCCACTGGCTTGTTCATTTTGTCGAAGGACTTATTTGCTTGCAAATATGAATTGGCGCTTTCGTTTGATTCAATTTTCATGGGGAATGCTTTGAGTAACGAAAATCCAAAGCTCAAAATATTCACAAACTTAAATTACAAAGTACTTAAGTACTAAGACAAAATTAATTTGCCATTAAATTGTGTTAGATTTTGATCAGCATCGAGGCACGAAAACCGCCCTAAGCCTTTGCTTAGGAAGGCTTTGAGTAACGAAGAGACTGGTC